>DATGJU010000161.1:0-2829 GCA_035295045.1 Chthonomonadaceae bacterium | reverse complement strand
GATGCTGCCCCCGAACTTCCGGGACGAGGTGTCGAAGTTCAAGCACTGAGCAGGAGCGGCTACGATGCCATCTATCGGCGCAGCGGCAGACCGACGCCGAAGAACGGCCGCAGCGGCTGGCTAAGCCCGTCGTTCAGCAGGGCAAACGTGAGGAGCGTTCCTCGGCGGGAATGGTACATCACTCCGAATGCAGTGGCCGAAGCGAAGTCGATCTTCAGGCGCGTGCTGGTCTCGCCGACGAGATCCCAGTTCCGGCCGAGAGGAACCTGCGCGCCTATAAACCCGCCTATATCCGATTGATTGCCCTCTTTGTCCGCCGTTCGCAGCCACTTCAATCCCACGTGCAGAGCCACGATGCGCCGGCCGCCGCTGCGAAATGCGTGGCTGGAGGTCGCGCTCAGAGCGGTCTCGAAGTGATCCCGCCCGGTATATGTGCCTGCTATCGCAAGAGCCGGGCTGCTGCGTGAGTCCGGCGCGATCTGGTACTTGAGGAAGGCGCCGATGTGCGTGTGGGGCGGTTCATCGGCCTCGTTGTGGTAGAGTGCAAGCGCGCTGACCTGCAGCCGGCCGGTCGGCGTGTACGTAAGCGCGACGGGGAACTGCGTGCTTTCGGTCTCGCCGGGCGACCGCCACGTGAATGCCGCCGCGTACAGGCTCAACTGATGTTCCGGCAGCGCAAACGCGGTCGGATGGATAAACAGGCCGCCGGGGGCGTACGCCGTCTGCGCGCCCGCGGACGATGCGAACGGTAGGAGTGCGGCGAGCATGAGTGCGAAAGCGCCGATACCCGGTACGCGCCGCGACATTCCGCCTGACCGAAACGCGGCCGCGCGGCGTGACCGCTCAGTCCTCCATCTCCCGAAAGGTGCGTCGGTAACGAACATCTCGACTCCTGGTGTCACAGAATGCACAAGTCGATCCGAGTGTGTCCCGCGAATCGGCGCCTCCCCGCCAGCACGCCACTGCGCAGCTCATGCCGGCAGCTCCGGCTGCAATAGCGATAACAGTTGATCGGCGGTGGTCGCGCCGGATGCTGCCTCCTGCGCGGAGGTCAGGTCCGCGGCGCCGGACTCGATGACGGCGGCCTCCATCTCGGCGAAATCCGCCTCGTCGTCCGGCGTGGTGAGAATCCGGAACAAGCTTCGGAACCGCGCGATCGCCGCAAGCAGAGCCATCACGCTCTCCGGCCGCGCCTGGGCCAGCCGCACGCGCGCGAGCGCCGCAAGCAGCACGGGCAGGATTTCGTAGTGCGACGTCTCCCGGCAGATCGTGATGACTTCAGAGACGGCCTGCTCCGTCGGCTCGTGGGCGCCAAGGCGCGCAGACGCGGCGGCGAAGTTCGTGAGCGCGTAGGCGACGCCGAGCGGATTGTCCAGCCGTCGGAACCGCTCGACGCTGGACGCGGCCAGCGTCCGCGCCCTCTGCCAATCGCCGTCGCGGAGCGCAAAATCGCTCTGGTCGCACTCCCAGTGGGCGATTCCATACTCGTAGCCATGCTTTTCGTATATGGCTCGCGCCTCGGCGAACCGCGCCTCCGCCGACTCGCGCTCGCCCTGTTCGCTCTCCAGCAGCCCGAGGTTCATCAAATAGTCGGCGACAACCGCCTCCCGCCCGAGTCGCCGCAGCACGTCGATCGACTCGACGTGGAGCGCGCGCGCCTTTTCCACCTCGCCGGACGCCCTGCAGATGAGCGCGAGGATGTTCAGCGCATTCGCCTCCAGGACACCGTCGCCTGCCTTCCGAGCCCAATCCACGCTCTCGCCGGTCAGCTCGGCGGCCCGGCCCACGTCGTTCAGCATGAAGTTGAAGAATCCCGCGTCCTTCAGCACCCGCGACCTCAATGCCGGGCTATCGGCCGCGTCGAGCTGCTGGACCGCGCGGCTGAGATGGTCATTCGCTTCGCGGAGCCAGCCCTTGCGGTACCAGTAGTCGCTCAGGTTGACGGCGAGGAGCATCGCGTCGCGGTAGCGGCCCGCTGCCCAGAACCAGTCCAGCGACGCGCGGATATTCCCCGCCTCCACGGTGAGCCAGGCGACGGCGTCCGCGGAGAGCTCGTCCGCCGAGGCTCGCTCCGCGACCGCCTCCGCGAAGTAGGCCCCCTGTCGCTCCGATATCGCGGCGGCGACGCCGGACGCCTCCAGCTTTTCGCGCCCGTACTCCCGCAGAGTCTCCAGCATCCGGAAACGCGTGTCGCCGCCGAGCGACTCGGATACGACCAGGCTCTTGTCAACCAGCGAGCTGACGAGGTCGAACACGTCCCAGGCGTCCACGTCGTCGCCCGCGCAGATGATCTCGGCCGCCGCCAGACTCCAGCCGTCGGAGAATACGGAAAGCCGTGCGAACAGCACGCGCTCCGGCTCGTTCAGGATGTCGTAGGACCAGTCAATGAGCGCTCGAAGCGTCTGCTGGCGGGGGAGCGCGGTCCGGCTGCCGCCCGTCAGCAGCCGGAACCGGTTGTCCAGGCGAGCGTTGATCTCCTCGACCGAGAGCATGCGCACGCGCGCGGCGGCCAGCTCCAGAGCGAGCGGGATTCCATCGAGCCGGCAGCAGAGCTGTGCCAGCGCGGGCGCGTTGGCGTTGCTCACTGCGAAATCCGGGCGCACGGCGAGCGCGCGGTCCACGAAGAGCTGCACGGCCTCGAACTGCGAAAGCGACGCGGGCGTATGGGTGCGGCGCGGGTCCGGCAGCGCAAGCGGAGGAACGGGGTAGAGGATTTCGCCAGGCACGTTCAGGCCCTGCCGGCTGCTCGCAATGATTTTGACGCCAGGACAGCTGCGCAGGAGCGCGCTGGCAACCTCGGCGCACGCGGCGACCAGGTGCTCGCAGTTG
>DATGJU010000160.1:0-4125 GCA_035295045.1 Chthonomonadaceae bacterium | reverse complement strand
ATCAGCCGCCCGCATCGCTGGTCGATAAGTGCGTCGCGACCTGGAAGCGCACGGACGGCGACCTGCGCGAGATCGTCCGCACGATCGTGACATCGCCGGAGTTCTACGCCCCGTCGGCGCGCCGGTCCAAGATCAAATCGCCGTTCGAGTACGCGGTATCGTCGGTCCGGGCGCTTGGCGGGACCTATCAGGCCGCGGCAGCCGAGCGCGCAGTCGCGAAGCCGCAGCGGGCTATCGCGCTGCTCAAGCCGCCGAAGGGCGGAGGCTATCTGGACCTGAACATATCGACGATCGTCGGACAGGTCGGCACAATGGGCGAGCCGCTGTTCCAGTACCAGGCGCCCACCGGCTACCCGGAGGATTCGCAGAAATGGGTATCGTCCGGCGCGCTGATCTCGCGGCTCAACTTTGCGTTGGCGCTGACTTCCGGCAAGATCGCCGACGTCGCGCTGGACAGGGCGGGCGGCGCGACAGGCGACCCGGCCCATCAGATCGATCGGATTGCGGCGCAGGTCCTGCATGCGCCGATCTCGCCCGCCACGCGCGCCACGCTGCTCAAGCAGGTCCAGCTCGTGTCCACCGACAGCGGGCAGCAAGCCAATTCCGCCGGCCGCATCGAAGCCCTGCTGCTCGGCTCGCCCGAGTTTCAAAGGCGGTAGTCGGTAGCTGGTAGCTGGCGGATTCAGCGACCAGCTACCAGCTACCAGCTACCTTCCGACCAGGAACCGATAACTATGAATATCACACGCCGCTTATTTATGAAGAACGGGGCCATCGCGCTGGCCTCTATCGGGCTGGAGCCGATTGCGGGACCGATGTTCCTGCGGCAGACGGCCTTCGCCGCGGAGACCACCGCCCAGAAGCGCAAGAAGACGCTGATTTGCATCTTCCAGCGCGGCGCGGCGGACGGCCTGAGCATCGTGGCGCCGCACGGCGATCCGGATCTCTATCGGCACCGGAGCACGCTCGCGGTCCAGCGGCCCGGCCGCGCCAATGCGCAGAACGCGGCGATCGACCTGGACGGATTCTTCGGGTTCCATCCTGCGCTGGCGCCGTTTGTCCCGATCTTCAGGAGCGGGCACCTCGCCGTGGTACACGCCTGCGGCTCGCCCGACACGACCCGCTCCCACTTCGACGCGCAGGACTACATGGAGTCCGGCGCGCCGGGCAATAAACGGATCGCGGATGGCTGGCTCTCCCGCACGGTGCTGGCCTGCCCTGAGGATCGCGCGAAGCTGGCGACCGCGGCGGCGAGTCCGTTCCGCGCCGTGGCGCTGGGCGGCGACCACGGACTGCCGCGCAGCCTGCAGGGTGACGCCGGCGCGCTGGCGATTCCCGACCTGCACACGTTCGGCATAGGGGTGCCTGAGATGGCGCAGGCAGGCCGGCGGGCCGGTAACGGCAACCGCCGTCGCGGTGCGATGCTGGCCGAGCCGGAGATGCAGTCCGCGGGCGCGGCCGCGGTCACGGGCGGATTCGAATCGCTATATGAGAATGCCGTTGGGGACGTGCTGCACGGCACCGGGAAGGAGAGCTTCGAGGCGATTGCCGTGCTCAACAAGCTGACGCCCGGAAGCTACGCGCCCGCGAGCGGCGCCGTCTATCCGGCCGGCCGGTTCGGCGAGTCGCTCAAGCAGGTGGCGCAGCTCGTCAAGGCTAACGTCGGCGTCGAGGTCGCCTTCGCCGAGATGGGCGGCTGGGACACGCACACCAACCAGCCGGCCCGGCTGACGCAGCAGCTCCGCGAGTTCGGCCAGGGGGTGGCGGCGCTCTATAACGACCTGGGCGACGCCATGAGCGACGTGGTGATCCTCACGATGAGCGAATTCGGCCGCACAGCGCGCCAGAACGGGAACAACGGAACCGACCACGGGCACGCCACCTGCTTCTTTGCGCTCGGTGGGGCGGTGAACGGCGGCAAGGTTCTGGGCAAATGGCCCGGCCTCGCGCCGGAGCAGCTCTACGAGAACCGCGACCTGGCGCTGTCCACGGACTTCCGCGCCGTCTTCGGGGAGGTGGCCGTCCGCCACCTGGGCGCACAGGGACTCGCGAAGATCTTCCCGGGCTACGCCGGCACGCCCGCCGACTTCCGCGGCGTCATGCGCGCGTAACAAATCCGCTGGCTCCATGCAGATCGCCCCTCGCCGGATGTGCCGGCGAGGGGCGATCTGTTGCGGCGGTGCAAGGGCATAATCAGATTGCTTCACGACCCGAACCGGAGAGTAGTCCATGGGTTACCGAGCGTGTAAGAGTTCACGGCGTCATTCGCGACGGAGCGATCGTAGCAAAGCGGAAGCTGTCGGCGTCTCCGTACCTTGCGATGCCCCAATTGGGAGTTCAAGGAGGTCCACGGAATGTACCATGGTCAGTGCTGCGCCGGGGCTTTGCCGGGCTTCCACTCCTCGTTCGGCTTGAAGCGGAAGGGCGATGGCTTGAAGTCGCCGACGAAGTCCACGTCGGTTCTTTTGGGGATGCGCGACTCCATGCGGAGCGACCAGTAGACGGCGTTGACGAGCATCCGACGGAAGCCCTCGGATGCGAAGTCCTGCGATGCTCCCATCGTAGTCGTGAACACGCGGGCCGGCTTGCCGGAGGCGCCGCGGTAGGTGCGCGTCCAGGCAATGGGCATCATCGGATGGTTCTTGGCGCCCTCCACGACCTTCGACGCGAGGTCCAGCGTCTCGGTCACCTCGCCGAGGACCAGCGGAGCGCTGTCGCCGGGCAGCGGCAGCCGCACCTCGTACACATCGGTCGGGCCGAAGATTGAGCCGGGCGCGACGCCCCTCAAGATGGGACTGTTCTCCTGGCCCGGCGCGACTATCCCGCGCGTTCCCTGCTTGCCATGGTCGCCGTGATGCGCGATCCACGTCTCGCCGAAGACCTGCCGGCCGAATCCGCCCTCGAAGGCCGGGTCCTTGTTATCCCAGGAGTACTTTAGGTAGGCGCCGCCTTTCAGGCTGAATGGGTGCGTCGCGGTCCGGAGGCCGATCATCGGGCGGCCACTCTCGGCGTAATCGACTATGTGCTTGAGCTGGTCGTCAGGCAGATTTCGCCAGCGAATGAGCATGATCAGCAGGTCGGCGCGATCGAGGTTTTCGAGGCCGGGAATGTTGTCCGTCACGTTCGGATCGATCGTTCCGTCCTTGGGGTCGATGCCGAACAGGACGATGCAGTTGAAGCCGTGGCGCTTCGCCAGTATTCGAGCAAGCTGCGGGAGCGTCTCCTCCGAGCGATACTCCTCGTCCGCCGCGATCAGTACGACCGTCTTGCCGTTGCCGGGGCCGCGGCCGCCGGGGATGGTGAGCCAGGGGTGGGGCGGCGGCTGCGCGCCAGCAACGCGTTGGCTCACGCCAAGGAAGAGAAGCGCCAGCACCGGCGGCAGCCAAAGACCAGCGGTGAAATCTAGTCGCCGTTGCATGTGCTATGGCTGCCCGACCGTCTGCTCGCGCCATGTACCGAAGACAACGAGCTGAAGGTAAAGCACTATTCCCACGATAATGGCTCCCAATATCATGCTGAGCACGCGGAAAATCCCGTGAACTCTGTAGCGTCCTTCGGGGCTCCAGGCCGTTAGAAGGCGGGGCTCGATTACGATTCCAAGGCCGTACAACAGCATACCAGGGGCACTCCAGATGGTCCTGGACATTATTTGGCTCCCACTGCGATATGCCGCGAGCAGATAGATCGACATGCCGGTCCCTGCGATCAGGAACAGGAGCCCGACGAGCCGGGCGTTGTTGTACATCCAGGCACGTATCGGGTCCAATGGGTTGCTCCTTTGACCGCTCTTACTTCACCACAATCGTCTTTTCCGCCATCAGGGTGACGGGGCCGATCAGTCCGGATTCCAGCAGCGGGTCCGTCGGGCGATAGGGCTGGAAGGTGGTGTAGGTGAGGCGCTTATCCTCCGGCAGGGCGGAGTCGCCGATCAGGCGGTTCGGCCAGAGGTTGGTGATCCGCACCTCCAGGCGGTTCCGGCCGGCGTGCGCGGCGGCGGTCGCGTCGACGCGGAAGGGCGGCTTCCAGAGGATGCCGAGCGGTTTGCCGTTCAGCCAGACTTCCGCGACCTCGCGTACCGTGCCGAGATCCAGCAGCACGGACGTTCCGCCGGCCAGCATCTTCGCG
>DATGJU010000159.1:0-7945 GCA_035295045.1 Chthonomonadaceae bacterium | reverse complement strand
CTGCAAGAATAGCATACCGCCTATCGGAAGGCCTGTCAACAGCGTGCGGATCATGCCGGCGTCGAATGTCGCCGGCTGCCAGCGAGACGCGCTTACTCCCAGCACCGCGCCCATGGCAGCGGATACGATCCCGCACGCGATTCGCTCGGCGAGCCCGATGTCGGCAGCAAAGCCGATGAGCAGCAGCATCATGCCGAGCAGTCCGCTCGCAGCCGCCGCGGGCGACACGTAGCCGGCTACGGTTGAGGGCGCCGCATGGCCTACGCCGCCAGAGTAGAGGACCGCCGCTACAGGCAGCACCACCGAGGCAAACAGCGGGACGAACCAGGCGGCAACATGGAGGAAGGCCGGCCGCGGCGGCATCACGGTAACGCTGACCGGGATTTCCGTCGCGATGTCGCCCTGCTCGATTCGGACGACTCCCATCGCCGGGCCGAGCTGCGTGGCCGCCGCGCCGTTCGCCGTGAGCGTGAGCATCTGGCGCGCGCCCTCGAAGGCCATGGGCCGCGCGATCACCCAGCCCGGGCACTGCACGACGCGCCCGATCGCGCCCTCTTGCGCGTTTCGCGCCGTCACCTGCGTCCGTATGTCGCGCGCCTCGTTCTGCCGCAAGGCGCCGAAGTCGATGCGGCGGGGCCGAGCAATCAATGAGCCGCCCGAACGCGCCTCCGGAGAGCGCGGCTCCGTCATAGGCCGCCCGGCCGGAATTGCGGCGGGATGCCCGGGCTGAGTCAGTACGCCGGAGGGCAATCCCGTATACGATGGAACTCCGGCGCGGGAGCGCGGCGCGGCCTCCAGTGAGTCTGCGCCGCCCGTGGGAATGCGCAGCCGGCCGGATGGCCGAAGCGAGGACGGAGCGACTCCCGCCGCGCGCAGGCGCGCATCGCTGGACGTGCTCGGCGGCGACTGCAGCGGAGCGCGGTCCGACAGCACGGCGCCTTTCTGGATTCGGCGCACGTCGTCGCGAAAGGCCGCGGCCGTCGGATAGCGCCGCGCCTTATCGCGGGCCATGGCGCGACTCAGAACGGTCTGCAGGTCCGGCGGCGCGGAGGGAAGGTAGGCCGCGAGCGGAGTCGGCTGCTCGTTCTCCAGCACGCGCTTCCAGGAGAACGGGTCCTTCGGCTTGCCCACGAGAAACGGTCGCTGGCCGGTCAGCAGCTCAAATAGGGATACGCCCACCGCCCAGATGTCCGACTGGTGGTCCGACCGGTTCTCTTCCGCGAAGTCCTCCGGCGCCATGTATGCGTACGTGCCTGCGCCGCCCGCATAGGCGTTCGTGGCCAGGATCTCCGCGAGGCCAAAGTCTACGAGCTTCACCTCGCCCTGCCGGCTGATCAATATATTCGCGGGCTTGATGTCCCGGTGGACAGTCTGCATCTCGTGCGCATACTGCAGGGCGTCGAGCGTCTGAGCGGCGATCTCCAGAGCATACTCCAGCGGCAGCGCTCCCTGCTCGCGGAGCATCTCCTGAACGTTCTTGCCCCGGACATACTCCATGTCCAGAACGATATTGCCCTCGATGCGGTCCACGTTGTGCACGCGCACGATGTTGGGATGGCGGAGCCGGTCGAGTACGCGCGCCTCTTCGAGGAAGTGCTGCACGTCGCCGGCCTGCACGTTCACCACCTTAATGGCAACCTGCCGGTTCAGGAGCGTGTCCTTCGCCAAATAGACGATGCCCGACGCGCCGTGCCCGAGCACGTCGAGCTTCTCGTATTTGCCGAGCATTCCTAGAGGCATGGACGGAGCTACCTGCGATTTTGGGAAGCGGAATTGGGCGGCGACGCCACGATGCGCATGACGCGATGCTTATCGACTACGTAGAGGTTACCCGAATAATCGACCGCGAGAGCCGACGGGCCGGTCAGTCCGCCCCGTCCGATGGAGTCGGTTACCAGGACGCCGTCGGGGTCGTACTTGGACACGGCGCGTTCGCCGGGATTGACCAGGTAGCGGTTGCCGCTCGCGTCCGTCGCAAGCAGCGGCTCGCGTTGGGCTGGCTCAGGCTTCGGGGCGCTCCTGCCCGCCTCGCGCTTCGGCTGGTCCGGAAGGCGCGTCACGATGCCCTGTTTGTCGATTCGAACCAGGTTGCCGTCCGTCGTAGCCGCGAGCACGCCGCCGTCCACGTCTGCCGCAAAGGGGGCATTACGGACGAGCTTCGCCGTAAGCGGGGCCGGCTGCCCATAGCTGAGATCCGAGTCGGTCGGCCGCGCGGCCGGTACGGTAACGATCTTCGGCGCGCTCCTGCGAGCGCGGACGAGCGCGCCGTACACGTGCGCCAGGAAGTACCCTTCGCAGGCCGCGACAAGGGTAAGAAGAAGAAGCAGCGCCATGAGCGCGGGAGAGTTGGAGTGGCGGCGCCGGCGGGGCATCGCCGCAAGCGGGTCAGGATCGTGCTCCGCGGATTCGGCCCGGGCCTCGATGGGGTCGGCCCCGATGCGCGGCGCCCGGCGCGGATGGAGGTCGCTCAGGACGTCCGTGCTCGGCAGGGCGATCGGCGCGAACCTGCCGTATCGGAGCGCGATCATGGTAACGTTGTCGCGGCCGCCGGCGGTGAGGGCTGCGTCCAGCAGGTTCTCGCAGGCGGCCTGTGGATCCTCGACGCCGGCCAGCAGCCGTGCGATCTCGGCCTCCGCCACCTCCGACGAAAGCCCGTCCGAGCAGAGCAGGACCGAATCGCCCTCGATGAGCTCGATCGTGTAAATATCCGGGGTCGCATTGACGGACGAGCCGACCGCACGCGTGATCTGGTTTCGGAAGCGGCTGTTGCGCGCCTCCTCGGGCGTCATCGCGCCTGCCTGCACCTGCTCCCACACGCTCGAGTGGTCCGCGGTCACCTGCCGCAGCACGCCCTCGCGCAGCAGGTAGGCCCGGCTGTCCCCCACGTTGGCGAGGGTGAGGGTGTTTGCGTCGAGGATCGCGGCGACGCAGGTCGTGCCCATGGCGACCAGGTCCACGTCCTCGGCCTGGCGGAGCCTCACGCGGCGGTGCGATTCGCGGATGGCCTCGCGCAGCAGGCACGGCGCATCGGTCGCCGCTGTATCGCCGCCACGATCCGCAAGGTAGTCTGCGACGATCTCCTGGACGGTTTCCACGACCATTTCAGAGGCGATCTCGCCGCCCTGCGTTCCGCCCATTCCATCCGCAATAACGATGAGAGCGTCCAGCTCGCCGTGCAGCGCCTCTCCGCGCACGATCGCCATGCGGTCCTGGTTGCTCCGCCGCCGCTTTCCGACGTCTGTGATCGAGCCGAACTGGAGACTCAAGCCCGTAATCCTTTGTTGCGTCCGGTTTTGGCGCGGCAGGCCTAATCCCGATACCTGCGCATCAGCGCGAACATCATCGCGAGGAACAGGCCGAAACAGGCGATCAGGACGTAGCGCACGATACCCAGCATTCCAGCCTCTCGGTCATGTCTGCCGCGATCGCCTCCGATCCAACGCACCGATCTTGAGGCGTGGTGGTCAGGCCGCGGCGCTCGCCGATCGTTACGTTTCGCCGGCCTCGAAGCGGAGCGTAACGCCGCCGAGGACGATACGGTCGCCCTGGCGCAGGCGCATCGGCTGGCCTGGCATCACCGCCAGGCCGTTTACCAGCGTCGGCGCGGAGTCGCTGCGCAGGCTCTCGATCAGATAGACGCCGTCCGCGAAGATCACGCGCGCGTGCCTGGTCGCGACCGAGCGGTCCGGCAGGACGATGTCGTTGGTTACGCCGCGCCCGATAAGCGTCTCCGAGGCCAGCAGGAAGTCGTCCCGGTCGGCGCCGCCCTCGGTCCACACGAGCCGGGCCGCGCGCTGATGCAGCCTGCGCGGGAACGGCCCGGACGGCATGTCGACGGAACGTCCAGGGAGCGGCTGCCCGTCGCGGTCATGAGCCCGGAAGCCGTGGCCGCCCTCGGCCTCGTTAGCGCCGCGCTCGAATACGATCCGCGTCAGGCCGAGCCGGATTTCGTCGCCATGTGAGAGCAGCGCCGTGTCGACGCGGCCCCCATTCAGGAAGCTGCCGTTAGTGGTCTTCAAATCCTGGAGCGTGTAACGGCCCATTCCATCGCGCTCGATGCGGGCGTGCTTGCGGGACATCTGGGTGTCGGCGTCGATCACCAGGTCGTTGCCGGACTTGACCGAGCGGCCGATGGTAACTCCGGCGCGCGTGAGCGCGTAGCGGAACGCCGGCCTGTCCGGCGGCTGTACGATCAGCATTCCGCCGGCGACCGCCGCCACAGTGCCCTCCTCATCGCCGTCCTCGGCCGTGGCGATGCTCGCCACAGTGCGCTCCTCGATCTCCGGCTCCGCGGGCGGCAGCGCGACACGGGGGTCCCGTGCGGGCTTCGCCGGCTCGGGGGCCGCGGCGATCTTGGTGCTGTAACGGCAGCGCACGCGCACCTTCTCGCCCCGCTTGCTGGCGATGGCCGGATCGTCGACCTCCTTCACGGTGAACTCCAGCGGACCGCGAATATGGTAGTTGTTCTGGCGGCAGCAGCGCTGGATCGCCGCCTCCAGCTCGGACCGGTCCAGGAAGGCGAGAAGATACTCCTTCTCCTCCTCGTCGTTCACCGCGATCTCCAGCACGTACTGGTTCGGCACATATACGCGGTTGTCGAACCCCTCCTTCCGATTGTCCTCGATGGCGGCGAGTATAAGCCGTAGGATGTCCTTCGGCCGCACGTCGTCGCTGCCGCCAAACAGTCCCTCGTACCATGAGCCGAACGATCGATTGAATTTCTCGAAGAGATCCATAAACACTCAGACGGCAGCTCAGCCGCTTCGGTTGCAGAATTACAGCTGGCCGCCGGACGCAGGAAATCCAGGGTTCGCGCGGAATCTTTACTTTCCGTCACAGGATTGAATTCGTCCGGTAAAAACGTATGGTAATTTGGACGCGGCGCCGCCGCGCCTGGCGGTTGCGTTTGCGTCAAAACGTATGGGGGACGGAAGGCACCAGTTTCCGGAACCGATCAGCGTGCCGGCGTCGCCCGATGGGGGGCCGCGCGTGGAAAGAGGTCGCCGGTGGATCCTCAGGAACTAGCGCTCCGTGCGCAGCGGGTCAAAGACGCGGTCGAGACCGCCATCATGGGCAAGAGCGCAACGGTTGAGCTGGCGGTATCGGTACTGCTTTCGAACGGCCACCTTCTGATCGAGGATATTCCCGGCGTTGGAAAGACGACCCTTGCGAAGGCGCTGGCCAGGGCGCTCGGCCTCAGCTTCAAGCGAATCCAGTTCACGCCGGACCTGCTGCCATCCGACATCACCGGCTCGACCGTGTTCAATCAGAAGACGAGCGAATTCGAGGTCTATCACGGGCCTGTCTTCGCGAACATCGTGCTGGCGGACGAGATCAACCGGACGACGCCGAAGACGCAGGCGGCGCTGCTGGAGTGCATGGAGGAGCGGCAGGTCACCATCGAGGGCCACGGCCACGCGCTCCCGTCGCCCTTCTTCGTGATCGCGACACAGAACAACATCGAGCTCTCCGGGACCTACTCGCTGCCGGAGGCGCAGCTCGACCGCTTCTCTGCGCGCATCTCGATCGGGTATCCGGACCGCGCCGCCGAGATGCAGGTGCTGCAGAACCAGCGCCACGCCCGGCCGGTGGACGCAATTCCGGCGGTGGCATCGGCCTCCGAAATCCTGGAGATGCAGTCCGCGGTACGCGACGTTCACGTGGACGAGAGCGTGCTCGGCTACATCCTGGACCTGGTCGAGTATACGCGCACGCTGCCCGCCGTTTCGCTGGGCGCCAGCCCGCGCGGCTCGCTCAGTCTGCTCTACGCCGCCCAGGCCCGCGCGGCGGTGCAGGGCAGGACCTACGTGCGGCCGGACGACATAAAGGCGCTTGCGCCGTCCATCCTCGCGCACCGGATCATCGTGCGGCCAGAGCAGCGCGTCCGCGGCGTAACGCCTGCGACCTGCGTGGCGCAGGCGCTCCAGACCGTGCCGGTCCCGGTGGGAGTGCCCGGGTAAGAGAGCAGGTATTCAGATGTTCAGGTGTTCAGGAGGGCTTGTCGCTGCCGCCAGGTCCTGAATACCGAATACCCGAATACCGTTCGGCATTGGCTGAACGGACGACACATGCAAGTTTACAAGTGGGCCACGCTGGGCGCGGGGATGATCTTTATCCTTGTCGTGGCGGCCTACCTCAACGCGCAGCACCTCTACTACATGGCCGCAATCCTCCTCACGCTGCCGGCCGTCTCCTATGCCGCCGGCTGGTACGCCATGCGCGGACTGGCCTTCACGCGTGAGCTCCCGGAAGCCGGCTGGGCGGGCGAGGAGGGCGCGCTGGTCTACGTCGCGGAGAACCGAACCCGCATGCCGCGGTTCTTCCTCTCTGTAAATGAGCCGCTGCCCGAATGGGTCGAGCCGCTGGACAGCGAGCCACCGCTCTTCAACGTGGATGGCGCGTCCGGGCCGCTGCCGGAGGATGTCGGAGTCGCCCGGGTTCGGCACCGGGTCCGCTACCAGAAGCGGGGCGCCTATGCGCTCCGGGACTTCGAGGTGGTCGCGATCGACCCGCTCGGCGTGTTCGCCTTCACCGGCCGCGTGCCTGGCGACGGCGAGATCGTGGTCTATCCGCAGCCGGAGGCGCTCAGCGCGTTCACGCTATCCGGCGCCGACGGTTACGGCTGGCAGGAATTCACCGCGGCGGCGCTGCGGGGCGCGAGCGTCGATCCCGACGGCGTGCGAGAGTATGCGCAGGGCGATCCACTACGCCACATCCACTGGCGGCAGACCGCGCGGACCGGCAAGCTGGCCGTGATCGAGTTCGAGGAGCCGCGGACGGTCAACCTGGTCATCGCGCTCGACCTGGAGCGGGGACGCAATATGGGCGAGGGCGCGAACACGACCCTGGAGAAGGCCGTTTCGCTGGCCGCTTCGCTCGCGAAGCAGGCGATCCAGGCCGGCGCCAGCCTGCGGCTCGTCCTGCCGGAGGACGCAGCGACGAACGATTCCGCGCGCGCGTCGTTCGCCGCGGCCGCCGTCTCGGACCGAGGCCAGGAGCATCTGCTCGCGATCCTGGATGCGCTCGCCCGCGCCGAGGCCGAGTCCAGCCAATCTATCTCGCGCCTGGTGACGGAATCGGTCGGCGTCCTGCTGCCCGGCACCACGCTCGCGATTATCACGTCCAACGCGGATACTGCGCTCGCCGACGCGATCATCCGCTACACCTCGGCACAGACGCGGGTCGGCGTCGTGTTCGTCGATCCGGCCGCCTTCGTGCAGAAGTCGAGCCGCTCCGACGCGGCGGCCGCCGATGCCTTTTTCACCGAGATTCTCTCGGTGCGCGCGCACCCGTTCCTGCTGCACCATGCCAGCGAGGACGAGCAGACGCCGGAGACGCTCCTTCATGGATCACTCTGATCGCTTTGTAAACCGCCGCGGCTCCGTAGCCCTCGAGCCGCTCTCCGCCCAGGCGGCGGCGCTCCAGCGGCTGGCGGCCGAGCGCGCAGGCGCCGACGCGCGTGCCGCCGGCGCGGACGAGGTTAGCCCCTGGCTCTACATCGCCGGGCTCTGCGTAACGCTCTCCGGCCTCTACGCGGTGAATTTCGGACGCGAGGAGCCTGTCTTCGCCGCTGCCTCCTACTTGATCGCGGCCGCCGGGTATCTCATAAGCTATGTGTTGCGCCGCTCCCGCATCGAGTACGAGGCGCTCAAGCTGCCGATGCTCGTTCTCGTCGGCCTCGGCCTGTTTGCCTGGATCACGACCGGGCACGCATCGCAGGGAGTCGACGCGAGCGGCCAGGTAGACCGCTCGCACGCCATGCAGATGCTCTGCATCTGGGTCGCGCTCCTGCAGCCCTTCGCGGCCTCCACCGATATGGCGGTCCTCTCCTCGTGCGTGCCCTGTATGAGCCTTATCGCGCTCGTGAGCACCACCAGCCCGGATACGGAAGTGCAGTACGCCTTTCTCGTGTTCGTCGCGGCCGCCACGTTCCTCATGGTCCACG
>DATGJU010000158.1:0-21430 GCA_035295045.1 Chthonomonadaceae bacterium | reverse complement strand
GATCCGGCCGGAGTTATGGCTCGCGGCGCTCTACGGCCAGCGGGGCTTTGCGCTTCTAGACGCCCGGGATGCGCAGACGGCGCGCAGGAGCTTCGAGATCGGCCTCGCGATCGATCGGTCAAACGACGACGTCAACCTGGGCATGGCGCGGATGTGCTACGACGACGGAAAGTACGAAAAGGCGCTCGGCTATCTCGGCATCGTGATCGCGGCGAGCCCGCGGCGCCCGGAGGCCCGCATGCTGCTCGGCCACACGCTGGCCGGAATGGGCCGGTGGCGCGCGGCGCGGACGGAGCTCGAGACCTGGGCCTCGCTGCAGCCCTGGAGCGGCCAGGCGCAGATCGAGGTCGCGCAAGCCGATTGCCGGCTGGGCGACTACGCCGGCGCGCGCGCCAAGCTGGAGTTCGCGCTGGCGCACTCCATCTGCGACGTGGACGAAGTGAACGCACGCCTGAAGGACCTGCACGGGCGCGCGGCGGCCTTCCTGAACTGACTGCAAGTGTACCGCTCGACGCCGCAGGCGCCGCGCGGATGCTGCCGATGAAACGGATACTGGCCGCGCCGAATGGCGCGGACAGGCTCAACATGGGGGCACATGGAAATGAACACTGACCGAATCACGGGCCGGCTGCCGCGACCCAGCCGCCGGCGAGGAAGATCGCGGGTGCGCGCGGCCTTCACGCTGATCGAGCTGCTCTGCGCATCGACGATCGTCGGCTCGTGCGTCGCCGCGATCGTGACCACCTGGGCCTTCGCCTTTAACATTACGGCTCAGGCGGACCGGTACACAGCGGGGTATGCCATCGGCCGAAGCGTTCTGGAGCAGGTGAAGGAAACCGGCTTTCAGGATACTGCCGAGGGGACTACGACTGTTTACTACGATGGCACGGGCGCGACTTCCAGCACCACGGCGACCGCCAGCTCGGCATACACTGTGACCACCGTCGTATCGTCGGACGCGTTGAACGGCAGTTCGCCGGCCTCGACCGCGCTCCGTACCGTGACGATTACCGTGACCCATCGATCGAGCGGCGTGACCGTGTACACGTGCACCACCTATCTTGCGAGGGCAGGAATATGAACCAGACAGACTACCGGCAGGCAAACGGAAGCGCCCGCAGCCGATCGCGCGCGGCGCGGCGACGCGGCGGCCGCACGCTGGTCGAGATGCTTATGGCGACGCTCATTTCGCTGTTTCTCGGCACGGCGCTGCTGATGCTGATCCAGTCGACCATGACGGCGCGTACCTCGGTCACGGACGGCAATGCGGCCACCCGAGACGTTCGCCAGTGCATGAACACGATCGGCAACAACATTCGCAACGCGCAGATGTACAGCACGAACGGCGTGTTCAGCACGGCCTCAACAAGCTCGGTAACGTGCTATACCAACACGACAGGCACAACCACTGCCCGCTACTGGCTGGACAGTACCGTTACGCCAAAGGCGTTCAAGCAAACCGTCGGAGGAGTAACCACCACGCTGCTCACCGACGTCACCTCGGTCTCGTTCACGTACTACGTCGATCCGAGCAGCACCAACTTCACGTCGCCGAGCACCTGGTCCACGACGGCCGATTCCCACAACCCGACCGCGGCCGAAATCCCGACAATCGGCGCGGTTGGAATCACCGTTACCGTCACCAACGGCACGGTGACGCGTTCGCTCACTTCGCTCGTCCGGCTCCGCAACAGTCCGACGAGGACGCACATTTAGACAGGGTACTGCTATGAGAAAGAGTGCGCCGAGGGGCTTTACCCTTCTCGAATCTCTCATCGTGCTGCTCATTATGGGGATCGGCATGGCCGTGTCCGTGCCGCTGTTCATAAGCGCGATGAAGGACTCTCAAATGAAACAGTGCCGCTCCAACATGATGGCCATCGCCAACGCTGAGGAGCAGTACAAGATCAAGACGGTGCCGCACGCCTACACGACCGCGCTCACGAACCTTGTCGGAGACTTTCCGGTTGTGCCGGTCTGCCCGAATGGTGGGACCTATTCCGTCACCATCTCGGATGGCACGAAGACGGCGCAGAACGGCCAGACCGTGCCGAGCGGCAACATCATCATCTCCTGCAGCGTCAGCAACGACGGCAAATACGCGCAGCAGATCGATACCTATTAGCGGCAAATTGTGCGCTCCCCCGTGTGCTACTTTTGCCCCCAACATGGAACAACAAAACAGCCGGTCGAAGGGTTGCGGCGACGCCTGAAAGGTGTCGCCGCTCCAATTGCCGGGCTGAAGCGAGGACCACTATATGGCAGCAAACGGACGCCCAGTTCTGGGCATCGACATCGGTCCGACGGAAGTCTACGTTGTCGAACTGAAGGGATCCTGGCCGGACTACCAGCTCGTACGGGCCGGCAAGGCTCCCATTCCAAGCAAATCGGTCGACGGCGGCAGAGTCGTCGATCCCGGGGCTATCGCGAGCGCGCTTCAGGCGCTGATGGACGAGATGGGCATTATCACCCGGGATGCCGTCATGAGCATCGCGGAATCGTGCGTCGTAACCCGTGTTCTCGACATTCCGGCCGTTCCGGCAAACGAGCTGCGGGCGGTCATCGAAGGCGAGCTGGCCCACTATCAGGTATTGGGCAACACAGCAGGCGCCTTCGACTTCATGCCACTCGCAAAGCGCGATAACGAATCGGAGGCCGGACCACAGGCGCTCGTCATGGCCGCGGAAGAGACGGTCGTGGCGGCCTATCGGGCCGTTGCCGAACAGGCGGGACTCAACCTGGTCGCCATGGAGCCCGCGCTGCTCGCAAGCTACCGCGCGGGGTTCGCGGACATGCAGTCACGTCCGGTGGCTGCCTGTCTCGCGATCGGCCGTCACGAGTCCGAGATCACCGTAACCTGCAATGACCAGATCCGGCTCTACCGCCGAATCGATATCGGGCGCGAAACGCTGATCCTGGATCGAAATGGCGCGGCGCGCGAGGCGCCACGTCCCACGTCCGGATCGGGCCGCGTGCCGTTCGGCGAGGTTGCGGACGAGCAGGAGCAGGAGGCGGAGCAGGACGACGGCCAGCCGCGCGTCATCAACCCCTCCGCGGCAAGCAGCCTGACCGTCGAGCTGCAGCGCTCGCTCGACTACTACAGCAGCCAGAGCCCGAACGAGGCCACGGTCGATCTGCTCGTCCTCTCGGTACCCACGCCGGAGCTCGCCGCGCTGGAGACCTGGTTCACTCAGGCGATCTCCATCGAGACGAAGATGGCGCGGCTGCCGAAGGCGCTGCAGGGCGGCCTCATGCCGAACGATCCCGAGGGCGCGCGATACATCTGCGCGGCCGGTCTCGCCATGCGCGAGCTCTCCGGACTTCCGCCGTCGATGCCGCGCTTCGATCTCTCGTCCCAGCAGCGCAACGAGGTTGTGGCCCAGACCGCGAAGAAGACGCTCACGCTCTCCTTCGCCGCGGCGGCCGCGACGCTCGTTCTCGGAGCTGTGCTCGCGCTGCAGGTCGGACTGCGGGCGAACGCCGAGGATCGCGTGCTGGCCCACGTGCAGGAAGACCTGAAGGCGCAGGAGCGCGTCCGGCAGGACTACATAACGTCTGTCCAGGCGCGCCAGGATCTGCTCAAGTCGCTCAGGACCCAGGGCTTCCCGTTCCCGCGAATCATGGATTCGGTCTCCGACTCCATCGCGCCCAACGTTGGAATCACCCAGGTCTCCCTCGACGGCGCCGGCAAGCTGACCGTGAACGGCGACGCCAACAACGAGAAACAGGTCATCAAGACGCTCGAAAACCTGCGGAAGATTCCGTTCTTCGAGAGCGTGTCGATGGATACGTTCGACAAGCAGGCGCCGACGCAGGCGACCAACTGGCTGGTGCGGTTCCAGATCTCCTGCCAGTTGACCAGTACGCGAGCTACGGCGGCCGCTGCCCCGGCGGCACGGAGGGAGAGGTTACCATGAACAAAGAGGCCTTCGTCCGTCCGCTGACGATCCTGCTGCCTATCGCCTCGGTCCTCGTGGCGACAGGCGGTACGGCCTACGAGTGGCGGCGCCTCAAGCAGCTCGAGGCGCAGTCTTCCGCGGGCCGCACCCAGATCGCGCACATCCAGCAGGAGATGAGCACCTATCGCGCGCAGCCGCCGTCCGAGAAGTACCCGACGGCCCCGAAGACTCCGCGCGAACAGGCTCTGTTTCTCGACGCGCTGAGAGCGAACGCGGACTTTTCCGGCGTCCAGCTCGTCCGCTGGTCCAACACGCCCGCGCCCGCGCCTCCGCCGCCCAGCCCGGACAAGCCGGCGCCGCCCACCAGCAACGTTACGGCGATCCAGAGCGTCGTGGAGGTCGCCGGCAAATCCGCGAACAGCCGGCAGTTTATGTACAACGTGCTGAGATCGCGGCGCCTGCTCAACATGGCGGAGATCAAATGGGTCCGCGATCAGTGGCCGAATACGCACCTGACGTTCACGCTGACCCGCTACATCGCGCCGCCGGATCCGGTGCTTCCCGGCGCGCCCCAGACCGCGAGTGCAGCCGGCGGACCGAACGGCGAAGCGGCAGGACAGCATCTGCAGAATGCGTCGCTAACGACCAGCAGTCCGGCTGGCGGCGGCGCGGAACCCGGGTCGCTTTCGTTGCCAAATCCCATGGACGCTCCAGGGATCGCGCACGGGCCCTATCAGAGCCGGCTCGATGCCGGTGTATCGAAGCTAAACGAGGTCGATCGGTCCAGCTCTTCGGCGTCGCCGCGTCCGCCATCCGAGTCGAATGCTAAGCGCTGATTATCGCGGAGGTAATCCATTGAAAAACAATCATCGTTCCCAGCTCTGGCGCTCCCTGTCGCTTCCGGTAGTCTGCTCTATCGGTCTCGGAATCGTCGGCGCGCCCGGCTTTGCTCAGATGCCGCAGGGCGACAATACGACCTCGCGAATTCGCAAGGGCGAGCCGTCGTTTCGGCTGCGGTTCGCAAATACCGACGTGTCCGACGTGCTCCAGGCGCTGAGTCTCAAGACGAAGGCCAGCATCGTCTTTCCCTCGCAGATCAAGAAGCCGATCTCGGTCGACATCACCGCAAATAACGCGGAGGATGCGCTCCGGTTTGTCACCGCCGCCGCGGGCCTCGCCTACCACCAGGTCGGTAGGACATATGTGGTCGCGCTGCCGGCGGAGCTTCGCCAGGCGATCGAGCCGTTCGGCCAGCGGGCCACGCTGTCTCTGGCCTCCATGCAGCCTGTCGACGCCGCCAAGATGCTCGAGGGAGCGTTCCCGAGCCTTACCGCGCGTCCTATGGGGAGACAGATCCTGGCAATCGGCGACGCGGAAGACATCGCCCAGGCTCGCGCCCTGCTCGACCTGCAGGATAAGCCCGCGCCGGACACGTCGACGGCGTCGGCGCTGATCACCGTCAAGTACGCAAACCCCGCGCAGATCGCGGCGCTCGTAAAATCGATGTACGACGGCGTGAAGGCCGAGCCGGTATCTTCTCCGAACCAGCCCGGCGGGTCCGTCGGCATTTCAGGAACGAAAGAGCAGCTCGCCGCCGCGCGAAACACGATAATGTCCCTGGACGTTCGTGGCGAGGCGGATGCCGACAAGGTCTACCGGCTCTACAAGATCCGGCACAGCAGCGCCCCGGTGCTGATGGACTTCCTGACAAAGGCCATGCCCGCCGTTACCGCGGTTATGGGACCGCAGACCTATGCGCCTAAGAAGCCGGAGTTCAACCCGCTCTCGAGCGCATCGTTCGGCGCCAGCACCACGAGCGGCTCGCCCGGCGGATCATCGGGCGGATCGTCGGGCGGCTCATCGAGCGGCGGATCGCCGGATGCCTCGGGCGGCAACGGGAACGGCGTCGGCCCCAGGATCGGCGATCGCGCAACGGTTATACTGCTGAGCGGGAGCGTGGCGGACGTGGCTACCGCGGAGAAGCTGCTGGCCGAGGTGGATGTCGCCCCTCAGCAGGTGCTCGTCGAGGTGAAAGTGGTCGATACGTCTCCGGAAGTGGCGGAGCAGATCGGCGCGCAGTGGTCGTTCGATCCGCTCAACTTCTTCGAGACCAAGCCCGGCACGCTGACGACCGACCCGACGTTCCAGGGTTCGACAAAGCCCGTCGGAATCGGACAGTTCAGCCGTCTGCCCTGGGGATTCAACGCGACGATCAACCTGCTCGTGCAGCACAACGACGCGAAGATCCTGGCCAGCCCGAAGGTCATGGTGATCGACAACGAGGATGCCAATATCTTCATCGGCGATACGATCCGAACGAAGATCTCGCAGGCCAGCACCGCCGGCACGACCATCCAGGTGCTGGAGTTCCCGATCGGAATCGTGCTGCTGGTCCGGCCGCGTGTCAACAGCAACGGCGAGATCACGATGCGCGTCCATCCGGTCGTCAGCACGATCACAAGCATCGGGGCCGACAACCTGCCGCAGACAAGCTCACGGGAGGCGGAGACGACCGTTATGATCAAGGACGGCGAGACCATCGTGCTCGGCGGCCTGATCCGCGACGAGTTCCTGAAGACCGTTCAGGAGGTTCCGATCCTGTCGAAGCTGCCGATCGTCGGCCAGCTATTCCGCTTCACCAATAAGGACCACCGGCACAGCGAGATCGTCGTTTTCATTACGCCCCACATCCTGGACGAGAACGGCAAGTTCGTGACGGCGGAAAAGCCCGCGCCGGAGCTGCAGCCGATCGTGCCGCCGGCCAAGAAGGGCTCGAAGCAGGTCGCCGCGAAGCAGATGGGAGCGAACAATGGCCATTAAGCCGGAAGACAAGCCGAAACTCATCGGCCTGGCTGTGGCGCTGGTCTGCGTGTTCGGGTACGTGCTCATCGTGCTCGTCCCGAAGCTGACGGCCGGCGCGTCGCCGGCCGCGCACACGGACGCGCCGCCGCCGCTCACCACGGCTGCTGCACAGTCGCCGGCACAGCCGGGGCCCAGCGCGAATGGCGAGGCCAGCGCGGCCATACCGGACGACGAGACGGCGCCCGTTCCGCCGCCCTCGCGGGATACGTTTATGCCGCCGCCCGCCGGAACGCCCCAGCCACCGCCGGGCCAGCAGGTCAAAGCGGCGGCGCCGTCCAGTTCGGGGCCGGTCCTCGGTCCGGCTCTGCCGGCGGGTTCCGCGCCGGGAGCCGCCGGACCGGGCGGAATCGCGCCCGCTGCCGTCACCATCCAGGCGCCGCCCATCCCGAGCGTTGAGCTCAAGGGTGTGATCCTCGGCAACCCGGCCGTCGCGGTCCTGAGCGTCAACGGCGAGGTGGTCGAGCGGCAGGTTGGAGACGCGCTCGCCTACGGCCTGAGGCTGGCCAAAATCTCGGAAGAGGGAATCATTGTCCGGGTCGGCAAGCGCTACATGAACGTCACCGTTGGGCACGCAATGCTGTCCACGCCGCCGCAGGGGCAGCCGGCCGCGCTGCAGCAGCCGGGGGCCGTGCCAGTGGCGCAGGCGCAGGCCGCCGCGCCGCGTCCCACCCCGCCCGCGATGCCGGCGCTGGTCAAGACCAACCGATAGGCGCGCAGCCACGCGCAGAGACGCAGTCCAGCGGGCGGCCAGTAATGGCCGCCCGCTGGACTGCGTCTACTTGTACGCCGGCGCCGAGGCTCCCGGACCGGAGTTGCTACCTGCCGTGGACCGCCAGAGCGGTGATTGCCGCGCGTTGGCGTCCGTTTCGCCGGTCGATTTTGGTCTCGCGCCGCGCGGCGTGAGATACTGCCGGACGGGCGCCGGCTACCGGCAGGTCAGCCTCGCGTAGCGCTTCGGGCCGACGCGCAGCACTGCCCCGTCAATGTCAGCCAGGACCAGCTCGCCTTCCGGTTCGGCGAGCTTTACGCCATTCAGCGTCACGCCGCCCTGCCCGATCAGGCGCCGCCCCTCGCCGTTGCTCTTCGCCATGCCCGCGGCCACAAGCAGCTTGCAGGCCCACATTCGGCCATCGCGAGCCAGGGACGCATCGATCTGCGCCTCGGGAATCTCGGCGGGCAGCTCGCCGGCCGAGTGGACGCGGCGCCATTCGGCGTCCGCCTGCTGCGCCGCCGGCTCGCCGTGGTAGATCGCGATGACCTCGCGGGCCAGCCTGCGCTTCGCGTCCATCGGGTTGGCCCGGCCCGCCTCCGCGTCGGCCAGCAGGCCATCGATTTCGGCCACCGGCACGTCCGTGCAGAGGACGAAGTAGGTGCGCATCATGGCGTCCGAGATCGACATCAGCTTGCCGTACATCGCGTCCGGCGTCTCGGCGATGCCGACGTAGTTGCCGAGCGATTTGCTCATCTTCTTCACGCCGTCGAGGCCGACGAGCAGCGGCATGAAGAAGGCGATCTGCGGCTCCTGGCCCATCTCGCGCTGAAGATCGCGCCCGGCAAGTATATTGAACGTCTGGTCCTGCCCGCCCATCTCCACGTCCGCCTCGATCGCTACGGAGTCGTAGGCCTGCGCCAGCGGATAGAGCAGCTCGTGCAGGCTGATCGGCAGGTGCTGCGCGTAACGGTTTGCAAAATCCTCCCGCTGCATCACCTGCGCCACCGTCATCTTGGCGGCGAGGTTTACAACATCGGCGAACTCCAGCTTGCCGAGCCACTCGCCATTAAACCGGACGGTCGTCCGCTGCCGGTCGAGGATGCGCGCGAGCTGATCGACGTAGGTCGTGGCATTGGCCTGTATTTCCGCTGCGGAGAGCATGGGCCGCGTAGCCGAGCGGCCGGAGGGGTCACCGATGAGGGCCGTGTAGTCGCCGATGATGATGATCACCTGGTGGCCCAAATCCTGGAACTGCCGCAGTTTGCGGAGGACGACCGCGAAGCCGAGATGGATGTCCGGCGCCGTCGGGTCCAGCCCGAGCTTGACGCGCAGCGGTCTGCCGGTCCGCTCCGAAAGCGCCAGCTTCTCTTCGAGGCCGCTTGCCGGCACGATGTCCAGCGTGCCGCGCCGCAGCATGGCCGCGTGTTCTCGCGCGGTTGCAGAGGTTTCCTTGCTGTCCACTAGGTGAATCTTCTCTCTTTCTAATCCCCGGCGGAGCCGTCGGGGTTCGCAGCCCGCGGCTTAGGGCCGTGCTGCCGCCTCGCGCGAATCGTGTCGAGCAGTTCCGGTAGAGACTTGCCCACGGGGAGACCCCGCGCTCCGGTCCTGAACGCATTTGTTATGCCGCCCCACGTCTCACCGGGCGCTTCGAATACGGGACCAGACTTTTGCGTCGGCCAGTTGCCTGTACGCTGGCGGTGCGCGCGTGCCCATTCGAGGATTGCAGCGACATCGAGCGCCGGCAAAGCAGATGGATTGCGCTTTCCGCGGTGCTTCGCGAGTAGTTCGACCAGGCTTTCCCCCGCATCGAGACCTCGCAATCCGTGGACGAGCGCCGCGTTGACCGCGGTCCATGTCAGCCCATCCGCCTCGGGAATCTGGCCTGAACGTAGAGTGGGCCACGCACCGGCACGCTGATAGTGAGCGTCCGCCCAGTGGATTATGTCTTCACGCAACAGATCGGACTTATTGGCATGGATCTTTCGGCCACGTGCGGCCTGGAGGAAGACTGGCAGCGAAACGCCCATTGGCCGTCCGCGGCGGCCAAATCGACACGCGTTCGCAATGGCCATCCAGGTCTCGCCGGGCACACCCGGTACCGGACCTGAGTGTTGCGTTGGCCACTTCCGTGTTCGCCTGTAGTGTGCGTCGGCCCAGCGGAGGACCTGCGCGTCCGTCAAGTCCGGAAGTCGCGCGGGATTACGCAGGCCGCGCACTTCGGACAGCAGCCTGGCGAGCGAGCGGCCCGCCGGCAGACCTCGAGAGCCCTGCTCCATCGCGTTGTTCAGCGCTGCCCAGGAAATGTCCGGCGCCTCTTCGATTTGACCGCTCGCCGTATTGGGCCACTTTCCATGTCGCATATGGTATGCGTCCGCCCATGCCAGCACCTGCCATTCGTAGATAGGAGGGAGGGCCGCATGGTTCGGCACGCCCCTGAGCGCGGCCAAGAGGCGCGCAAGCGAGAAGTCCCCGGGCAGCCCGCGGCAGCCCTGACGGAGATTATCGCAGATCTGCTTCCAAGTCGTCCCCGGCGACTCCAGCACCTCGCCTGAAGTATTCTTCGGCCAGCGGCCGGTCCGTTCATGGTAGGCATCTGCCCATTCCAGTACCTAGACCGTGCTAAACTTCGGCAGCCTCGACCGATTTGGTTTGCCGCGCTCGGCTTCTAGAAGCCTTGCGAGAGAGCCGCCCGTGTCGCCAATTCCTCGCGTGCCGTGGCGCAGCGCCTGGTCTACCGCAATCCACGTATCGGCGCACATCTCTTCGATGGGCTCTGAGACCGCCGTCGGCCATTGCCCGATCCGCTGAAAGTAGGAGTCGCACCAGATCAGTATGAGATCGACAGAAAGCGCGGGCCGCACGTAGTCCACGCCTCGATTGGCGAGCAGCAATTTGGCAAGGCTCGTACGCCGGGTAATCCCGCGAATCCCGTGGTTGAGTGCAATCGATACCATCGACCAGTTTTCGCCGGGCGCCTCTGGTATTGGACCGGAGCTCGCGTTGGGCCACTTGCCGTGCCTGGCGAAGTGCGCGTCGCACCACACCAGAATCTGTGCCTCCGTGTACGGGGGCAACCCCTTCCGGTTACGATACCCACGTCGCTCCGCCAAGAGGCGCGCCAACGACGAGCCTCCACCAAGCGATCGGACACCCACGCGCAGCGCCGCAGATACGGTCGACCACTTTTCGCCGTAGCCACCGACGACCACGCCAGACTTCTCCGTGGGCCACTCGCCCGTTCGCTCCCTGTGGGCATCCGCCCATTGGAGTATCGTGTCTTCATCTAGCGGCGGCCAGCGGACGGCGCGCGGAGTAGGAGGAGTCCGACGGCGGCCGATCTTCGGAGCGCGACGCCGATCTCCGCCCAGCGCGAAAGCTTGCTGGTCTGATATGTCCAGTCCCCTGCCCGGATTCATCGCCGAGCTCCCGTTCGATCGCGTCTCCTGCGTTCGATCGCGGTTTTCTCCCTTTGTACGACAATGTCGCGCGTCGAATAGTTCGGACAACCTCCCGGGCCGGCGCCGCGGAATGCGCCGCGCGGGCGATTCACGGCGAGTCGTCCGTCGTCCGTCGTTCGATGATACCGCGGAAGCGGGCCGGACGACGGCAGCGAATCCGATGGCCCGCCGAGCGGTGTGGCGAGACGCTCCCTACACGCCCGCCGAGCCGCCCAATGGGGCGGCTCGGTTACGTTAAGATGCCCCGCAAGCGAAGCGGCCTACGACTTCGGATTGAGGATACGGTCGATCTGCGTGCTGCAGTCCTGAAGGTGCAGCATCGTCTCGTGGTCCGTGACGCGGGGAAGCGCCACGTTGATCGAGTGCATCAGCTCCTTCAGCGCTCCGCGCGCGATCGGCCGCAGCTCGGTGCCCGTCGTCGTATCCGAAGCCAGTACCGGCTTCATCGTCTCCAGGTAGGCCCGCTGCAGGTTGCGGCGGTAGAGGTCCATTACCGGGTGCGGCGCCGACAGCTCGCTCCAGATGCCGGCCTGCAGCTCCGTAACGAGCTGCGCAAGCGTATACGCCTGGTTGGGCGAGATCGCCTGGAAGTCGGCGAGCCGCTTGATTCGGGCCGGCTGGAGCAGCGTCGTGAGAAGCGTGCGCTGGTTCGCGAGGATCCGATCCGCCACGCCGGACGGGCCGATGCGGAACAGGATGTCCGGCACAAGCAGCTCGCGCGGCGTCGAGAAGCCGTTCTCCACGAGGAACCTGACCGCCTTCGCCTGCTGGTCTTTGGGCACGTATTTGAACGTGTCGCCGCCCCGGCCGACGTGGTAATCGGTCTCGATGACGCCGCCGACGAGGCTCGCGACATGGCCGAGCTCCCGCTGGCGCTGGGCCAGCGTCGCATCGTACATCTCGTGAAGCAGATCGTAGTCCTCGCCGTACTTGACGGCGGCGGTCGGCAGCATCTGCGCGACTCGCGCGATGTTCTTCAATCCGTAGCGCGTCGCTTCGATCGGGTCCGATCCGAGATCCTCCGTCTGCTGAGTGGGATCTTCGGTATCGCCGGCCTCCGGAGCGTGGCCGAATCGCAGCGTCGGATTCATCACCTGCTTGGAGGCCCAGTCGTCAAGCGTCTGCTTCTCGTCGTCCGGCGTGTGTACGCCGCCGATCGGCGTATAGCCCCAGGAGATGGCGAACTTGTCGTACGGGCCGAGCATGGGGATCAAGTGCGCATTGTCGCCCGGCTGCGCAACGTAGTTGAACCGGCCGTAGTCCATGATCGACGCCTCGTCGCCGTACTTCTCCGTGAACTCCTTGCTCCGGAGCTGCGCCACCGTGTAGGACGAGCTGGCCTTGAAGTTATGATACAGGCCGAGCGTATGGCCCACCTCATGCTTCACGACATACTCGACGATGTCCGACATGAGTGAATCCGGCAGCGGCAGGTGCGCGGCCCGCGGATCGAGGGGGCCCACCTGAGTGAAGTACCAGGTCTCGCCGAGCTTTAGGACGTTGTGCCAGACGATGATGTGCGCGGAGATGATCTCGCCGCTGCGCGGGTCGGAGACGTGCGGCCCCTGCGCGTTCTCGGTGGGAGTCGGCGCCCAGCGGATGACCGAGTAACGCGCGTCCTCCGGGTCCCAATTGGGATCCTCCACTACGGTCGGCGCATCCTTGCAGACGATGGCGTTCTTGAAGCCGGCCTCCTCGAATGCCGCGTTCCACGCCTCTACGGCCTTGTGCATCGCGGGGCGCCACTTCTCCGGCACCTCCCGGCTGACATAGTATACGATCGGCTTGATCGGCTCCGAGAGCTTAGCGGTCAAGTCCTTCTTTTCCAGCCGGTACCGGTTGATGAACGCCCGGTCGACTACGCGATGCTCGTCGCGGCCGTAGTCCTGGTAGCTGTCGCTGAAGAAGCCGACGCGCGAGTCGGCCAGCCGGCCCATCATTGGCTCCTCAGGCAGGAGCGTCATGGAGTAGTGAATGAGCGCCGTCACGCTCGATCCGCCGCCGCGCGCGAACGCGGGCGCGCCGCCGCCGGGTCCGCGCCGGCCGGGCCGCGGGCCAGGCGTCGGGAGCGGGGTGGGCGTCGGGCTCGGATCGGGATTGGGGTTCGGCGCCGGGTCCGGCGTGGTGGGTAGCTGGAAGCCCCCGCCGCCGCCACCGCCTGCAAAGGTATAAAGCGTCCGGACCTCGACATTGGTCGGGAACGCCTTCACATTCTCGATGTAGGAGCGGGTCGGGTCGACCGCTGAGCCTCCGAGCCGGCTCCGGACGGAGAACTCGGTCGTGTCGGAGTTGAGAAGGCGCGTCACGTCGATAACCGCGGACTTGTCCTTGCCCTCGGCCTCCACGTCGAACGCGGCGACGATCGGCTCCAGTGTTGCCGCCGCGATCGCCGTGCGGATCGCGCCGGTCCCCTCGGCGCGGACCGACGTGTCGACGAGGCGCAGGTACACCTTGTTGCCGCGGCGCGTCCAGCGGATGATCTTGTGGCCCACCGCCGTGCCGCCATAGCCGGCGTTCGCCGGGACCTGCGCGATCTCGGTGCTCCAGAGCATCACGCGGTTGAACATGTTCTCCGGGATTTCGTACAGGACGCGCTCGCCGATCCGATGGACGGTAAACACGCCCGGCTCGGACTTCGCGGTATCCGTAATGACCTCCGCGTACGGGCGCGGGCCGGCGGACACGGCGCCGCCGCCACCGCCGGCGCCGCGCTGTCGGAATCCGCCGCCGCCAAAGCCGCCGGGACCCTGGCCGCCCTGCGCGAACGCGCCGGATAGCGCGGCCGAGAACAGCGCGACGAGACCAAGCGTACGAATCGCACTTGTGGGAGCTCGCATTCTCTCTCCTTCAATGATTGCCGGCCGGCAGTGGTTCCGGCCCGGAGCATGGGGGTGCGCGGCGCCTCGTAGGCGTGCGCAATCGCGACCATTATACCCGCTTACCTCGCTTCGTTCGGCGGCGTGCCAACCTCGGTAAAGCCGCCGAGTCTGATCCATTCGCCGTCGGGCCGCTGATATTCGACGTTGATGTGGCGGACCGGGACGTTGACGATCGCGCCGTCCGCCGCCGCAATCCGCAACGCCCTGGCCCGGCCGGTCAGGACGTCGTGAACTGCCGGCAGATCGACGCATCGGCCGAGCGCGGCAGCCAGGTCCTCGGTCAGGAGCAGGCCGGCGGAGCTGCCGAGTGCCGGCGCGGCGCGATAGGCAGCCAGCAGCGGCGCATACGGCATGGCGGCGCGGACGACGGCGAACCTGTCGCGGGCCTTCGCGAGCTCCTTTTTGCCGAGCGAGGCCTGGATGTCGGCGAGGTCGTCCAGAGAGAGATACTGTTCGCCGATTACGCCGGATTCGGTCATGGGGTAGAGCTGCCGCAGATCCGGCGTAACGAAGCGCAGCGGGTGGGCCAGGAGAAGCACGCCGCCGCGCCACTTCTTCATCATGCCCCCAGACTCCTGGAGGATTCTGAGCGGCTCCGAAAGCTTCGAGCGCATCGCCAGCGGCCCGGTCCTTCGTGCATCGTCTTCCGGCGCCACGATGACGGAGATGGCCGCGGCACGGGCCAGCTCCGTTACGCGCCTGTCGAATAGCACGTCGTTCGGCGACGTATCGAGCGGCGAATCCACGGTGACCGGACCTGCCGGCGCGACGAGCGCGCGCTCCTCCGCCGGATCCGCGGCGGGGTCGCCGGGCATTCGCCACTGCCGCTCCAGCCACTGGCGAAGGCCCTCCTCCAGCGGCGGTCCGCCAATACGCTGCGATCCGTTGAAGTAGACGCAGGGCGCCAGCGTGGGGAATGGGAAGTCCTCGCGCGCGTAGATATGGATGCTCGTGGGCGGCGGATCGTAGACCAGCGTTCCGTCCGCCGCGATCGTCCCGCCGCGGCCGCCGTCGGCGATCAGCGTGGAGGCGAGCGCCTTTCCCCTCTCGTCGAGGTCGGCGAGGTTGAGTGTCGCCTCCTGGTCGCCCCGAAGAATCGCGGCCTGGTTGTCCGCCGGCACGTAATTCACGAAGAGGTCCAGCGCCGCGCATCGTGGCGCGCTCAGCAGCCAGTCGATCGGTTTGCCGTCGTCATTAAGACCGAGCGATCGCCGGATCGCCGGAATCATCGCGGCCCGCTTTGCGGGCGGCGATTGCGACGCCTTGAGCATAAGAGCCGCGTGATCGAGATACCGCCGCTGTACAGCGGCTTTCAGCTCCGCGCTGGCCTGATACGCCCTGAACGGGTGCGCCAGCGTGTAGCGATAACGGCCTTTCGAGCCCTCGATCTCCCAGCGCCAGACCGACCCTGGAAAGCTGATCGCGGACCAGAGAGCGTTCATCGCGTCGCAAACGGGGACGTCGGTAAGCACCGCGTAGACCGTGAAGCGCATCAGCGGGTCCAGGCGACTGGCGCGCAGCTCCAGGCCGCTCGCGGCGGACAGCCGCGCGACGAGACCGGCGATCGTGTCCCGGGCCGGCGATATTGTCACACGGCGCTCGAGGCGCGGATCGTCCGCGCGATCCTTCGGCGGAAGCGGTCCCTTGAGGTCGTCCGCCCGGACGCAGGATGCCGCTGCCAGGAGGATGAGGCCTAACAGCGGCACGATCTTCACGGTGGGCGTCCTTCCTAGCTTGAACGCGGATCGAACGAATTGCACGAATGATCGGATTAGAATGCGGCGGCTGGTCGCCCGGTTTCTGGCGGACCACGCTGGGGGCCGGTTACAGGCGACCTGCCGAACCCTGTCCGATAGTCCGGTTTGCCATGCACCCGGACTGGCCCGTCACCGGAACCCGCCGGAGACCGAGAGGATGTCACCGGTCATCCAGCCCGAGGCTGCGGACGCGAGGAAGACCGCAACCGGCGCGATGTCCTGCGGCTGGCCGAACCGGCCGAGCGGCGTCTGTGCGACAATCGCCTTCTGGAAGTCACTGCCGACCACGCCGGCCGAAATAGAGCCCTCGGTCTCCACTCCACCGGGATTGATCGAATTGACCCGGATGTTGCGCGGGCCGAGCTCTTTCGCCAGCACGCGCGTAATGGTGTCCACCGCCCCCTTCGTGCCCGAATAGACCGCCGTCGCCGGCGGCGTCGCGGTCGTTACCATCGAGCCGATGTTGATCACGCTGCCGCCCTCCGGTCCGAAGTGCCGGACCGCCTCCTGGGTCGCAAGCAGCAGGCCGAGAACGTTCGTCCCGAACTGGCGCTGGAACTCGCCCTCCGTAATATCCTCGAGCGGCGCAAAACTGTACACGGCGGCATTGTTAACGAGCACGTCAAGCCTGCCGAAGGCCTGGATCGCCGCCTCGAACAGCCGCTTCACGTCCGCAGACCGCGAGACGTCGGCCTGGACGGCGACCGCCTTGCCGCCCGCGTCGGCGATCTCCGCCACCACCCTGTCCGCTCCGGCGCCGCTCGAAGCGTAGTTCACGACCACGCGCGCGCCTGCCTTCGCCAGAGCCTTCGCAATCCCGGCGCCGATGCCCTTGCTTGCGCCGGTCACAACCGCAACCTTACCCGTCAGCTCGCTCATTTTAATCTCCCCCGACCTCAAATTGCAGTGTACCAGCCAACAATTCGATGATTGTATAACTGTCACAGCGATACTACGCCGGAGGGGAGAAAGGAAGTTGCACGCCTTTGGAAAATAGTGGCGCGTTAGATTTCAGAGAGCCGGCTCAAGTACGCGCGGAGCACATCGCGCTCCAGCGTGAGGTTTGCGAATTTGCCCTCGCGGGCGATCCGTACCAGACCGGCTGCCTCGAGCTCCTTGATGTGGTGAGAAAGCGTTGCCGCGGACACCGAGTGCGCCTGGAGCAGCACGCTGCACGGCGTTACTCCGCTGCATCGGCCTATCTGCTTCAGGATCTCGTAGCGCCGGGGCTCTGCCAGCGCCTTTGAGATCAGCACGAACTGTCGATCAGTCAGATTGAGTTGTTCTTCCAGCATTTCGAATCATTTCCCGTTGAGACGCGCCCTGCACGCTATTATCATACGTCCGAATCTGCAATCTGTGAATCGGATGTATCTAAACGCAAGGGATCGCAACCCCACACAGGCATCGGCGACCGCTTTCGCCCACTTCGCCGCGTACAACTGGCGCGCACCGGTCAATGTCCTGCCCGGCGGCCAATTTGCGCCAACGATATCCCAATTAACCGCCTGGCGCAAACTGTCCTGCACCGCGCACGGCGATGCGGCGATATGCGCGCACTAATGCTCGCCTGTACGTGCAAATTGCGCTTCCGCACGAGCGGCGATATGGAATGGCGCCTCGCTCAGCGGACCTCATCGCCCAAACCGCGTTTCCGCCACACGGGCGGCGATCTGGCGAGGTACCACGCTCCGCGCGACCTGACTGCCGCGGCCCGATTGACACCGTGCCCGCCCCGAAGTATAATCCCGCCAACGACGCGAAGGACCGACAACATGAACCCCAATCTTGGCCGCTGGCTGGACTCGCAGATCGCAACTCTAAAGGAGCAGAACCTCTACAAGCCGGTCGTGGTGATGGATACGCCCTCCGGCCCCCGCATCACCGTGAACGGCAAGGCCGACATCATCAACCTGTCGAGCAACAACTACCTTGGGCTCGCCAACCATCCGAAGGTCAAGCAGGCGGCGATCGAGGCGGTCGAGCGGTGGGGCGCGGGCGCGGGCGCCGTGCGGCCGATCATCGGAACGATGCGCGTCCACGTGGAGTTGGAGCAGCGTCTGGCGGCCTTCAAGCACGTGGAGGCGACGCTCGTGTTCCAGAGCGGCTTCACGGCGAACGCGGGCGTCATTCCCACGATAACAGACGGCGACGACGCGATCATCACCGACGAGCTGAACCACGCCAGCATCATCGACGGCGTGCGGCTCTCCAAGGCGGCGCGCAAGATCTACAAGCACTGCGACATGGCGTCGTTGGAACAGGCGCTGCGGGAAACATCCGGCGCGAAGAAGCGTCTCATCATCACGGACGGCGTCTTCAGCATGGACGGCGACATCGCGCCCCTGCCGGACATCGTGGCGCTCGCCGACCGGTATGACGCCGCCATCATGGTGGACGACGCGCACGGCTCCGGCGTGCTGGGCGGCGGCCGCGGGACCGCGTTCCATTTCGGCGTTCACGATCGGATCGACGTGCAGCTCGGTACGCTTTCGAAAGCCGTCGGCGTCATGGGCGGATACATCGCCGGCTCGGCCTCGCTAATCGATTGGCTGACCCAGCGCGCCCGGCCGTTCCTGTTCAGCACGGGCCACCCGCCGTCGACCGCCGCGGCCACGATCGCGGCGATCGACCTGATGGAGAACGATCGGTCGCTCACGGAGCGGCTCTGGGAGAACGCGCGCTACTGGAAGGCCGGCCTGCAGCGGCTCGGCTTCGATCCCGGCATTTCGGAGACGCCGATCACGCCGGTGATGGTAGGCGACGAAGGCCAGGCGCAGGCGCTGCAGCGCGGGCTGTTCGACGAAGGCGTCCTCGCGCTGGCGATCGTCTTTCCGACGGTCGCGCGCGGCAAGGCGCGCATCCGGACCATGCCGAGCGCGATGCACAGCCGGGCAGATTTCGACGACGCGCTCGCCGCATTCGAAAAGGTCGGTAGGCAGCTCAGACTCATCTGAGGCCAAACCCAGTAGCGCCGCCCTCAGCGCCCGCCCAAACTCGGTATTGAGCTAGCAGCCCCGCGCCCGGTTCCGAGGCGATCGCAGCGCGGGCCTCCGCGCCAGCTCGTCTCGGTAGCCCGGCTCCGCGCCCCCATGTCGGTAGCGCGGGCCCCCGTGCCCGCGAGCCGCGCCTTGTGGCCGCGGAAGGCCCCACTATCGGACGGCAGCAATCGCGCCCGCGGAGGGCCGCACTACCGTAGGAAGCTACGGTGTTCGCAGAAGATGAGCGCGCCGCTGCGTACAAGAATTATGACTCGCCAACGAACTAGCGGCTGCCCCGGCGCTCGCAGATGAGTGCCGTGCCAACGCACAACTGGTCTCTCCGGCTGCTCGCCGCGGTCGTCGCCCTGCTCTGCGCCGGGGCCGCGCGCGCGGAGGAACCCGCGCCGGCGCCGTTCCAGCAGCGCACGTTTACCGATCCGCGTGGCGAAGCGATCCCCTACTGCCTCTTCGTGCCGCATGGCCTCGACCGCACGAAGCGCTATCCGGTCGTCCTGTTCCTCCACGGCTCCGGCGAGCGAGGCTCGGAGAACCGGCGGCAGGTCCGCGACATCGCCGGTTGGGCGAGCGACGAGGTCCAGGCGAAATTCCCCTGCTTCATCGTCGCTCCGCAGTGCCCCAATTGGCGCGAGGTCTTCCAGATCTACGGTCACGGCACGGATCAGGCCGTCACGACCTATCGGACCTACGCAGGCTCGGAGAAGCAGTGGAAGCACTTCCAGATTTCGCCGTTCCGGCAGGTGAGCGGCAAGACGAGTTGGCTCTTCTTCATCAACGACGACTGGGGACGCTCCACACCGGTCGAAAGCTGCTTCCGAAATGTGAAGGTATGCGAGGCGGGCCAGGAGGGCCGGACAAAGCCGATCGACTTCCGCAGGGCGGTCTTCACGCCCTACGCCGGCGGCGGCCGAGGCAATAACCCGGTCGTCGCCGACGATGGGGCGACCCTGGTGCTGACCGGCGACACGCGGAAGAAGACCGCCCTCCCCTACACGGTCACGAAGAACACCGTGATCGATTTCGACTTCAAGAGCACCGTCCAAGGCAACGTCCACGGAATTGGGCTGGACGAGGACGACCAGATTCTGGACGAGCGCTGGGTCCAAGTGGACTGGGGCGCCGCCGCGCATGTCCTGCCGAAGGAGCCGAGCCGGCCGCTCAAGCTCGTGATGGAGCTGCTCCCGGCGCTGGAGCGCGAGTTTCCCGAGATCGACCCGCGCCGCCGGTACCTCACCGGTGTCTCAATGGGCGGCTTCGGCGTCTGGGACCTGCTGGCGCGCCGGCCGGACTGGTTCGCCGCCGCCGTCCCTATTTGCGGCGGCGCGGATTTGGCCACGGTCCACACGGTGGCTCCGGTCCCAATCTGGGCGTTCCATGGCTCCCAGGACGGCACCGTTCGGCCGGAGCGCTCGCGCAGCATGGTCGCCGCGCTCTGGGAGGTGGGCAGCGAGCCCCGCTACACGGAGTATCTGGGCGTCGGCCACGACTCCTGGAAGCGCGCATACGCGGAGCCGGACCTGTTGCCCTGGCTATTCGCCCAGAAGCGCGAGACGACGGCGCCGACGGCCCCGGCCAATCTCAGGGCGGTCCCGGTGGGCGCCTCCCGCGTCGAGCTGACCTGGTCGCCCTCGCAGGACGTGAGCGGGGCGATCAAGGAGTATCACGTCGTCCGGGACGGCGGCGAGATCGCCGAGACAACGGAGCCTCGCTACGTCGACCGGGAGATCGGCGAGAGCGAAGTCCACAACTACGCGGTCGTCGCCGTAAGCCGCGCCCGCGTCAAGTCGCCGCCGAGCGCGGTGGTCTGGGCGAAGGCGCCGCCGGATACCGCGCCGCTGCGGCTGGTGAAGGTCGAGTCCCAGGGCATTGGGACCGTCGTCGAGGCCTACTTCGATAAGCCCGTCGACGAGAAGGGCGCCGCGGACACGGCGAACTTCACGATCGACGGCGGGATAAAGGTGACGCGCGCGCGCCTTCTGCCCGATCAGACGATCGTGCGCCTGGAGACCACTCCGCTTAGCCCGAACACCGACTATACGCTCACGGTCGCGCACCTGACCGACCGATCCGCGCATCCGAACGCGATTGCCCCCGGCGCGCGCGCGAGCTTCCGTTACGATCCCAGCATCGCGGCGCACTGGCGCCTGGACGAGGGCGAGGGCGCATTCAGCGCCGATGCGTCGGGCAACGGCGCCGGGTCGGGCGGCAACGTCATCACGTTCCACTCGCTGGACTGGGTGGGCGGCAAATTTGGCAAAGCGCTCGGCTTCGACGGCGAGCCGGGACACTACGCCTGGACGGTCCAGAGCCACAGCCTCGACCTGATCGACGCCGTCACGGTCTCCCTCTGGGTGAAGAAGATCCCCGGCGACTATAGCCACCAGATTCTAATCGCCAAGAGCAACCACGCCGACCGCCGCACGCAGTTCATGATCGACTACGATCCCTCGCACCGCGTACGCGGGACGATCGGCACCCTGGATCACGGCGATGCGACGGTAACCGGGCGGCGGCTCGACGTGCGTGACTGGCACCACATCGCGCTGACTTTCGGCAAGGGCACGCTGGAGCTGTTCATTGACGGCGAATCGCAGGGGACCGCGCCGGCCGGAGACAAGCTGATGAGCGTCTCAGAGGCGATAACGATCGGCGCCGGCTTCCAGGGTCGCGATCCGATGCGCGGGCTCCTGGACGAAATCCGCATCTACAATCGCGCCCTTTCCGCCGCCGAGATCAAGGCCCTGGCCACCGCAACCGACGAGTAGCTGCCGGCTGGTAGCTGGTTCCTGGTTTCCGCTACCGCCGTGTCACGGACAGGGCGTCTAGCCGCCGGCCGCTGGTGCGAAGAAATCATGATAGGTTCG
>DATGJU010000157.1:0-6350 GCA_035295045.1 Chthonomonadaceae bacterium | reverse complement strand
ATCGTGGAGCAGCAGCGCCAAATCGCCGAGCGCGCGTCAAGCGGCGTCGTCCTGGAAGGTCGTGACATCGGCACCGTCGTGTTCCCGAACGCCCGGCTCAAGGTGTTTCTCACGGCCAGTACGGAAGAGAGGGCGCGCCGCCGTGTCGAAGAGCTGCGCGGAAAGGGAATCCAGGTCGATGCCGGCGAAACGCTCGCCGAATTGATCGAGCGGGACGCCCGCGACAGCAGCCGTGAGACCTCTCCGCTGACGATAGCGAGGGATGCCGTACCGGTCGACACGGACCGGCTCTCGCCGGACGAGGTCGTCGCTCGGATACTTGCGCTCTGGCGCGACGCGCTGCGCGGATCGGCGAGCGAGCCGTGACTACGGAGAGCGCGCCGGCCGCGAAGCACGCTCCGCCGGAGGACTGGAAGCCCTTCCCGCGCGCCGGCCATACCCCCTTCTACTATGTCGCCGGCACCGCGCTCCGCCTGTTCTACAGCCTCTACGGCCGCTGGAAGATCGTCGGCATGGAGCACGTGCCCAAGACCGGAGGCGTCCTGCTCGCAGGAAACCACGTGAGCAATCTGGACCCACCAATGGTCGGCGGCGCGCTGTTCGGTTACCGGCGCGTGCGTTTCATGGCGAAGATCGAGCTGTGGAGCACTCCCATCGGCCACTATGCGATGGACCGGATCATGAGCTTCCCGGTCAGGCGCGGCACTGCCGACCGCCCTACGATCCGGCGCACGCTGGGGTGGCTGGCGGAGGGCGACGCGATCGCGATCTTTCCCGAGGGCGAGCGATCGGAGGACGGCACGCTCCAGCCGGCCCAGCCTGGAATGGCGCTGCTCGTGCAGAAGAGCGGCGTGCCCGTCATTCCCGTCGCGATCGTCGGCACCTATCAGATGTGGCCGAAGGGCCAAAAGCGGCTCATGCGCGTCCCTCTGACAATCGCCTTTGGCGAGCCGATCCACTTCGCGCCGGACGCCTCCCGCGACGAAATTACGAACACGATTATGGGGCGGATCGCCGCGCTATTGACCGAGAACGGCCAGCCGACCGCCGCGCCGCCCCTGCTGCGGGCCAGGACGTAATGGAGTGATTTGGGTGATGGGGTGAGAGGGTGAGAGTCCTCCATCCTGCTGAATTCTCTCCGACACACGGCGCCAGACGCCAAAATGAACGGACTGTGACCATGCCGCTGACTGTCTTGCGCCACTCGCTGGCGGACGTGCTTCTGGCCGGACTGCGAAACCGGGACACGCCGCCGGAGCGGTTTCGCGCCCTCACCCGGGCGCTCACGAACATCCTCGTAGTCGAGGCGGTTCGCGATCTGCCGACCGCGCCCACCATCGTACAGACGCCGCTGGAGCCGGCGGCGGGCGCGGAGCTGCGGCACGGAATTGTGGCGGTCCCGATCCTGCGAGCCGGACTGGGGATGCTGGACGCAGTTCTGGAGCAGCTACCGAAGGCGGCCGTGGGCTACTTCGGGCTGGAGCGCAACGAGGAGACGGCGGTAGCGCGGTCCTACTACGCGAAGCTGCCCATGGTCGAGCAGAAGACCGTGCTGCTGCTCGACCCGATGCTCGCGACCGGCGGCTCCGCGGCCTGGGCCGTGGAGCGGCTTGCAGCCGCCGGCCCCGCACGGACCGTGCTGCTCTGTGTCGTCGCCGCGCCGGAGGGCGTGGGACTGCTCCAGGACCGGTTCCCCACGCTGCACATCGTAGCCGCCGCCCTGGATCGGGAGCTCAACGACCGCAAGTACATCCTGCCCGGGCTCGGCGACTTCGGCGACCGCCTGTACGGCACCGGGTAGCAGGTAGCTGGTAGCCGGCGAATGCATTTTCCAGCTACCGACTACCGACTACCAGCTACCTGCTACCAGCTACTGTCCTCCGTGTGCTATAATCCTCTCGCTTGACCACGACCGCTCTTATTGAACAGCCCGAGACCGGAGCCGTATGAATCCCATTTTGCTAAAAGCGCGTGAAGCCCTGAAGCGACTGCTTACGCTGCCGACGTTTATCGTCCTGCCGCGCTACCGAGCGACGCTGGACGACCTGACGATCGAGCTGTACGTGTCCCAGCGCAAGTTCCCGTTCCTCGGCGGCGCCGACGCGCTCATCGTTCCGGTCGCGCCGGACCTGAAGATGGTGTTCGGTGTTGCGAAGATGGCGCGGGACCGAGGCGCGGATATTGTCCAGGTGGAGGCGAGCAAAGTGGCGCCGCTCAAGCCCGGCGACGCGTTTGTCGGCACGGGCGCGCGCTACCGGTATAAGTACACGGCGCTGGCCGTTATTTTCGACGAGCAGAAGCGCACGAGCCCGGACCTGATCACGCAGGCGGTGACCACGGCGGTAATCAAGCTTCGGCGCGCCGGCGCAGAGTCCGTGGCGATCGCCGACATGACGGAGAACCTGCTTGCGCAGCCTAACTGGATCACCGTCGAGCAGCGGCGGCGTACGGCTGCGATCACGGCGAAGCTCATGGTCGACGCGATCCTCGCCTGCGGCACGAACGCCCGGACCGTCAAGATCTGGTGCTCCGAGCCGGACAACGCCCCGTTCTTCATCGCAGAGCTGAAGCGGCTGAGCGAGCGGGAGCGCCGCTCGACGGCAGCCACGGCATAGCTCCGGCGTGGAAATCCGCACAGCCCTTCTGCCGCAGCTAGCGGGCGACGTGAGCGGCGCCGTCTGCATCGTCATCGACGTGCTGCGCGCCACCACGGTCATCGCCACCCTCTTCGATCGGCGCTGCCCGCGTGTCTATGTCGCCGCCTCACACGACCTCGCGCGCGCGTTCGCCCGCCGCGAAGGATACGTGCTGTGCGGCGAGACGGGCGGCGTCCGCGTCCCCGACTTCGACTACGGCAACTCTCCGGTCGAGTTCGCTGCGCTCGACTTCTCGGAGAGGCCCGTCGTGCTCTCAACCTCCAACGGGACAAAGGCGGTCGCCGCGGTCGCATCCGCGCCTCGCGTCCTGCTCGGCGCGGCCGTGAACCGCAAGGCGGTGGCGAACGCCGCGTGGGACGCCGCGTCCGAACTGGACACCGATATCGTGGTCGTGTGCTCCGGGACCGACGGCGCCTACACGCTGGAAGATGCCACCGTGGCGGGGCTCTATGTCGAAGCGCTGGTTGCGCGCGGCGGCCCGTGGACGATGCCGGCGCTGGACGACGCCTCGATCGCGGCGCGCCGGCTATGGCAGACCGAGCCGAACCTGCTTCGCGGCTGGATGGAGGGTCGCCACGCCTGCCATCTCGCGGATCACGGCTTCGGCGACGACGTTGCCCATTGCGCGGCGATCGACACGTTGGGCCGCGTCCCGCTGCTCTGCTCGAAGGACCGAGCCAGCTACCTGGCGTCGCCTGTCATCCTCGTCCGGTAATCATGGCGCGCCGCGTTATGCAAGACCGTGCTGCCGGCCCGCACGCGATCTATGGCTAACATGGTCCATTTCGACCGGGCAGCTTGCGTGTCCGCCCACGGCTACATGATCTTCTGGCGGTTGAGCGCCTTGTAGACGGCGTAGACGGCCCAGCAGAACAGGGCGAGCAGCGCCAACTGGAGCGCGACGTGGAGCGCGGTAAACAGCACACCACGGATAACGGTCCAAACCACCCAGACGATTACGAGCGCAAGCACGATCTGCAATAGGTTCTTCATCGACCCCTCCCGGCGACAGCCTCCGCAATTTGCGGCGCGGCGGTTCGCAACCCATCATCCACTACGACCGGACGATTCCGGCGTTTCACTATAAGGACCCGCCATCGCGGATCGCCATTACAGCCGCGCCCAAAATCGAGGCGCCGCGCCCGCCTCCGCCAACGGGAGCGAGCCGCAAGGGCCACGCGCCCAGGGCGCGCGGGGAGGCGCGTCTCCTCGCGCCGGGCCGGCCGTCTTCTTCGTGGCGGCGGCTCCGTTGAGATACAGCCCATCCGCCGGAATTCGCGGGTCGCAGGCACCGCCCCGATCGCCGCGATTCCCGGCCGAGGGACGCCGCGCCGCCGGCATCCCGTGGCAGGAGTGCGCGCGGCCCGGCGCGAATATCTGCCCGGACGGTCCCCCCGAGCGGCGGGACGCAGACCGGCACAAAGGAGACCGCGTGAATTCATCCCCCGAGACGCCGACCGTGCCGGACGAGAACACGCCCCTGCCCTGGTATCGCGGCGTGCCCCGCTACGCGTGGGTAGTGCTCCTCATCTCCGCCATGGGCTGGGCGTTCGACACGATGGACCAGAACCTCTTCAACCAGCTTCGCCCCCTTTCCGTCCGCGAAATCATGACGCCGGCCTTCGCCCATGCCGCGCCGGGAGCGCTGGACGCGGCCGTTAAGGGGATGGGCGGCAACCTTACCGCCGTCTTTTTGATCGGTTGGGCGACGGGCGGCTTCGTATTCGGCATCGTCGGCGACCGGCTCGGCCGGACCCGCACGATGGTCATCACGATCTTCATCTACGCCATCTTCACGGGCCTGAACGGCCTCGCGCACACGCCGTTCGAATATGGGCTGTGCCGCTTCCTGACCGCGCTGGGCGTCGGCGGCGAGTTCGCGGCCGGTACCGCGCTCGTCGCCGAGTCGTGGCCCGCGCGCTCCCGCCCGACCGCGCTTGCGGCGCTGCAGGCCAGCTCCGCGCTCGGCAATATCGTCGCGGCGTTTATCGCGCTGAGCCTGGCCAACGCCGGCTGGCGTTGGGCCTACGCGGTCGGGGCGCTGCCCGCCCTGCTCGTGCTCTGGATCCGCAGCTCGGTCAAGGAGCCGGAGTCGTGGGTTCGGGCGAAAGCGCACGCGAAGGCGATGGGAACGATGGACGAGCTGGGCAACGTCGCGGATCTCGCCACAGACGCCGTCCTGCGCAGGAACACGATTGCCGGAGTGCTCATGGCCGCCGCCGGCGTCGGTGGCGTCTGGGGCGTCGGCTTCTTCCTGCCGGACCTGATCCAATCGACCATGAAGCCGCTCGTCCAGCACTATCCCGAAGTGCTGGCAATCGCAGACCCGGCCCTTCAAAAGAAGACCGTCAGCGCCATACTCCAGTCGCTGAGCAGCAAAATATCGATCATTCAGCAGATCGGCGCCTTCATCGGCATGTTCTCGTACGCGCCGCTCAGTCAGCGCTTCGGCCGTCGCCCGGCCCTGCTCGTATTCTTCATCCTGGCCTTCATTGCAGTCCAGGCGGCATTCTTCGGCATCCGTGACATTCGGTCGGCGTGCCTTCTTGCCTTTCCGCTTGGCGTGTTCGCCCTCGCACCATTCGGCGCCTACGCGGTCTATTTCCCGGAGCTCTATCCCACAAGGCTGCGCTCCACAGGAATCGGCTTCTGTTACAATGGCGCGCGTCTTGTCGCCGCTGCAGCCCCACTCATTCTCGGACAGCTCGCCAGCCATTTCGCGAAGCCCGGCGATGACAGCGCTGGGCTGCGAACCGCCGCGAGCATCGTGGCCTGTGTCTACGTCCTGGGCATCGCCGGCGTGGCGCTTGCCCCCGAGACCCGCGGCAGGCCCCTGCCGGAGTGAGCCAATTCTGGATTGAAATCGATGCGCCGGGGGTTGCAGCGATGAGCGCAAGCCTGCCGCCAGGAGCCGATTACCGATTGCCCAACGGAGCTGGATCGCGATGAAGCTTGGCCTCGTAACGTATAACGCCGCGCGGGAATGGGATCTTCCGACCCTGCTGGACCTCCTCACCAGGGCGGGCTGGGACGGCGTGGAGCTGCGGACGCAGCACGCGCACGGCGTCGAGCTGGCGCTTGGCGCGGCCGAGCGCGCCGCCGTCCGGCGCCGGTTCTCCGAGGCAGGCGTCGCGCTCTGGGCGCTGGGCACGACCTGCGAATATCATGCCGCCGATCCGGCCGCCGTGCGCGCAAACATCGAGGAGACGAAGCGCTGGTGCGCCCTCGCGGAAGAGATTGGAGCGCGCGGCGTCAAGGTGCGGCCCAACGGAATCACGGCCGAGCTTGGGCGGGAGCGGACGCTTGAACAGATCGGCGCCGCGCTGCGGGAGTGCGGCGAGGCGGCCGCGGCGCACGGTGTGGAGATCTTTCTCGAGGTTCACGGTCGCGAGACGCAGGAGCCACGCAACATCCGCGCGATCCTCGACCATTGCGGCCACGAGAGCGTCGGCGCCTGCTGGAATTCGAACGCGACGGACGTCGTCGATGGCTCCGTTGAGCGCAGCTTCGACCTGCTGGCGCCGGACATCAAGTCGTGCCACATCACCGAGCTATGGAATGAGGCCTATCCCTATCGCGAGCTGTTCGGCATATTGGCCGGCAGCGAGTACGACGGCTTTACGCTGTGCGAGCTTGGCACGCCCATCGCCGCGGAGAGCGCTCTGCCCTTCCTGAAATGCTACCGGCGGCTCT
>DATGJU010000156.1:0-7590 GCA_035295045.1 Chthonomonadaceae bacterium | reverse complement strand
AACACTTGACGGTCTTGCGCTTCTTGGTCAGGGAGCCGCGCTGGCGCGCCTTCAGGATGTAATCGGGGGCGAAGGCGACTTTGCAGGCGGTGTTGCCGACATCTACGGTGACTTTGCCGATGCGCTCGGCGGCCTGCATGGCCACGTCGGCGAGCGGCGCGACATAGCTGCCGACGGAGATGACGAAGCCGTTCATCGTGGACCGGACGCGATTGGGCGCGGAGTGGATGGCGGCCTCTACGCGCTGCAGCAGCCGCCTTAGCTCGGAGATATCCAGATCGGCGTCGGCGGCGACGGCGACCACGCCGCTGAGCGTCGCCCATCCGCACGAGGCGATCGTCTCGCGGTCCGATTCGATCCACTGGAGGGCCATCTCGCGGCCGAAGCGGCTCTCCGCGGCGACCCAGGCGACCGTGCTCTCGCAGAGCGGGTAGCAGTTTGCCTGCTCGGCCCAGCGCTGCAAGTCCGCCTTCGTCATTGCGGCGTCATCGGCGATAAGGCCGGCAAGGTAGCAAGCATCGTAGTTGCCGGTCTCGTAAAGCTCCAGAGCGAGCCTGTAGTCCTTCTTGATGCGCTTCTGGATCTTCTTGAGATCCTCGACCTTCACGCCGAACATCGGATCCTTGACGCCGTGGTTTCGGATCACCTTGCGATAGCTTTCGCTGCCGAGCGGCTCGATCTCGGCGAGAATCTCCGCTGCCGTCATCCAGGGTCCTCCCAAGAACGGTTGCGCACAGGTTACCACCAGGTGTTGCCGACGTCCGGAAGCGCGCGGCCCTGCCGGTCGCTGACGGTGAGGCTGAACTGGTAGGGCTCGGAGCCGCGGACCCACTTGACCATAATCGGGTTGTCGCCCTCGCGGAGACTGATGTCGGCGGACCAGTTCTCCTCGTTCAGCACCGGCCGGAAGGTGGTACGCTGGTGCCGGCGCATCACCAGGCTGCCGCTCATCCACACCTTCACGCCGTTGTTGCTGACGGCCGTCAGGCGCGCCTCGCGATTGTACGCGCTGCGCAGGACCGTCTGGCCGTAGCAGACGCCGGCGGACCCGCGGAAGATCGGCTCCAGGTCGAGCACGCTCTCCGGAAAGGTGCGCTTCTCCCAGCGGACGCTTTGCAGGGTGCGCGCGACGTAGCTCTCCTGCAGGCCGGGCCGGTCCTCCGGCAGATACGAGCGGTCGAAGCCCTCGCCGTCGAAGTTGGCGAACGTGCCGACCGTCCACCAGCAGCCGGCGCCCATAATCACGAACTGCGTCTCTGCGGGCGCGCCGCCGGAATCGGGCGTGAGGCGGATCGCGATCGAGTTGGCGATGTCGATGCGCGCCTGGCCCTCCGTGGCCTGGAGGCGGAACTCGGCGCGCAGCGTGCCGGTGTGCGCCGCGACGTATTGGCGCTGCCCGAAGCTGGCCGGCGAGGCGACCTGCCATCCGGGGGGCGCAAGCAGCGACAATCGCCCGCTGAACGGCTCCTCCCCGCGGTTGAAAACGGTGACCGCGAGCGTCTTGACCTGGTTGAACCCGACAGCGGGCGAATCGCCGGTGTCCAGGTGGATCTCGAACGGCCCGGCCTGGCCCACGAAGGCGTTGGTCGGCGTTACCAGCAGCGGCTTCACCAGCGCGCTGTCCGCCCAGGCGATGGCGCTCATCGGGTCCGGCGCGAGCGGCGCGGCGGCTCCCGTGTCCGGCGCGGCCGCGGGCCGGTCCGGCTCGACGAGGGCGGCAGGCTGCTCGCTCACAGGCTGCGGCGTGAGCGTGCCCGGCGTCTCGCTCACAGGCTGTGGGGCGAGCGTACCCGGCGGCTGCGGCGCCGGGGAGGAAGGCGGCGCGTAGGCGGCGGGCTGCGCCGCGACCGGTCCGGTCGGCGTCGGCTCGGCGCTCCAGAGAGAAGAGGCCGGCGGAGGCGCGAGAGCCGGCGAGCCGCCGGAGTCTGCGCTTGCCGACGATGGGGCGGTATCGGCAGCCAATTCGCGCGCGGGGGCGCCGACGGCAGGGGCCGGCACGCCCGCAGTCTGCGCCTGTGGCGATGAAAGCGGCGTCTCGCCGGATGCGGCTTCAGGGGCCGCGGCGCCGGGCGGTGGAGCGTTGAAAGGCGTGAATGCCGGCGCGGCGGTGGGCGAAACGGGCTGCGGCGCGACGGACGCGGGCGGCGGAATCGCACCCGCGTCCGAGTAAGCGGCCGGCGGCGCGGGCGCGTCGGCAATTTCGATATCCGTGCAGTGTACGAGCGCGACCTGCCTGCCGATCGCAGCCGTCCGGTCCGCAAGCGCCGAGAGCGAGAGCACGCCCTGCACGTCGCGCACGCCGGCGCCGGGTATAAGAACGTCCCCAACCGGCCGCGTCCAGTCGGCCGGCAGGCCGTTCGCGCCGCGCATGATGCCGAGCAGCGCGCCGAGCGCGCCACCCGTCGCCTCCGAGTCGTATCCGCAATTTACCGCCGAGCAGAGGGAGCTTCCGAAGTCGTGCATGCCATAGAGCATGCCGATAGCGAGGAAGCCCAGGTTTTGCGGCACGTCCGTGAAGTTCTTATCGCCCACCTCGTGCTGCACGGACTCGCGCGCCTCCAGCCAGCTCGCGCCGCGCTGTCCGGCGGCCAGGGCCGTCTTTACGGCGCGGGCCGAGCGGCATGTCCGCGGGATCATCGCCAGCCCAATGGTGAGGAGCGACAGCATGTCCTGAATGAAAAAGGCGGCGCTGCCTACTGCCGCCAGGAACATGGCGGACCACACGCCCTCCTCACAGTGGTCCAGCACGGCGTCGTGGTAGGCGAGCGCGGCGGCTGCCTGCGGATTTCCCGGCGCCACCATGGCCCACAGATCGGCGCGCACGATCGCGCCCGTGCTCTGCCGAAACCAGTTGGAGTGAGCGCCGCACGCCGGCCACGGCAGCCCGCGGCGCATGTTGAGCGCCGCGTAGCCATACTCGTCCTGCGTATAGTCCAGCCGATCCAGCCAGGCCTGCTTCAGCGCCTCGGACCCGATCTCGGCGCCCGCGTGCTCTACGGCTTCGAGCCACACGGTGGCGAAGTCCAGCGCGACGCTCGGCACGGGCTGGCCGGGGACCGGGTTGTAGAAGTTGAGAAACGCGGGCGTGAGCTGTCCGCGAACTCCTTGCCCGAGCGTCACGCCGGCGCTCTTACCTATCCAGCCGCCCAGGACCCTATCCCGATAGACCTCCGTCGCGAGCGTCAATGCCGCCATGCTTCTCTCCCGGACCTGCGTGCTTGGGTGTACGGTGTTCCCACTTTCAAGACGTGGCGCCGGCGGGCCGCGTTTCAGGGGCGGCGGGCCGCGTTTCAGGGGCGGCGGGCCGGCGCGGCCTGGCGCGGCTCGAAGGCTCGAGCTACCAGCGCCAGCGCCTTGCGAAGCAGCGGCCGGTTCGTACGGTGATTGATCTCGACGTTGAAGAACAGCCGCTGTCCGCGCGCCGGCAGGTCCAGATCGCAGCCGTAGACGGTCCAGTAGGGGTATCGAAGCAGGTGCGCCGACTGGCCTGTCTTCTCCTCCTCGATCAGCCCCTTGAGTGCCATGCCGTGCTCGCGAAACGACACCTGCTCCGCCTCGTCCCGCATCGGCGCTACGGAGACCGTGATCAGGAAGCCGTCGGTGTCGGGCCCTGTCTCGTTGCGAGGCTCCTTCGACCAGGTGCCGTCCATTCCGGCCGTGTATACCAGCCATGACCGGGTGTGGTAGGCGATTGTGACCGTGTTGCCGTCGCGCGTCACCGTGACTCCGGGGTGCGCCGCCGCGAAGCCGCTCCTGTCGATCGCGCGCGCGACATCGGCGACCGTGGCGGCTGTCGAGGACGAGACGCCCTCCTCCCGCTGGACGCCGCGCGTGAGCGCCTGCGCCATCGCGCAGGCCAGCAGCGGCGCGGCGCACAGTGCAAATCCGACTCCACTTTTCATCATTCGAGCCCTCCCGCCGCACTGACGCGGGGCCGGCGCGGCAAATGGCGCGGCGACCTGCGCATGGTCCACACGCGAGCCGCCGCCGCTGCGCGGGCTCGCGCAAATGGTCCGATCGAGATGTTGAAGGCACCGTCCGTCGGTTCTGACGCCCGTTAAGTGCGCGGCGGCTCGCCGAACGGCCATGCGACCGCATATCCGACCGCGATCGACGCGACCAGACCACACAGGAATACGGCGATGCCGTTCGGCATGTTGGCGATGCCGCCGAGCCGGATCGCGTAGGCGCAGACGAGCATGACCGGCACGAGAGCGAGGAGCGCCGCGGCGCGGGCCGGCATCCCGTACGCAATACGGGTCTTTGTGAGCGTGAATCGTCCGGTGAAAATGGTATACGCCACCGCGGCCAGCAGACCCATCATGCCGCCCAGGATCATCGCAATCGCTCCTCCATCGCGGTAACTGCTGCGCCAGATCGCCACCGTGGCAGCCGTACCGTATTCTATTCCTATGTGCGCGAAGCGCTGACGGTTATTATGTCACCAGGTCACCGCCGTAGCAATCGTACCGGTACTCCTCGGCGAGCCAATCGGGCAGCGGCCGTTCGCGCTGCATCAGCTCCACGACTCCGTGGCGGCAGAGCGAGCAGGTCCCGCGCTCGTAGAGCACAAGCATTACAGGCCGGCAGTCGAGCTCCGGATGCGCTTTGAACAACTGCCGCGCGCTGATCTCGAACGAATGGTAGACGTCGGCGTCCATGTCCTCGCCCGCCATCGCGAGAAGGCGACTCTCGTCGCCTGATCGATAGTTCAGCGCCAGCAAGGCAGGCGCATGGCCACGCCACCGCCGGGTCCGGAGCATCCGGAGCGCCAGCGTGCGCACCGCGGGCGACTGCACGCGCTCCAGGGCAGCGACCGCTCCATGCCGGATCCGTCGATCTCGATGCGATGTCAGCCGGATCAGCCGCTCCGGGCCTAGCGGGAAGGCACGTAGGCGGAATATACGCAGATAGGCGAGAATCTCCTCGGTCTCGAGTGCCTCGTTCAGATCCTGTGCCGCCAGGATTAACTCGGCGTTCGCCGCCTTGCGGCCCCAGCCTCCCAGGATCGCCGGCCGTTTTCCGCTCTTTATGGCCTCGCGAATGGTATCGTAGGCAATCGGCGCGCCGCGGTTCGACGTATGCTGTGGGCGAGTCTCCCGCTCTGCGCACACACGCTGCCAGAACGCCGCGACGCGCGGATTGGCGGCGGCCGCCTCGCCCATGGCGCTGGCTGCCGGTTCGGCGCCGAACTGCTCCTCCATCTCCATATAGAGCCGGTCCGACGCCCCGCCGCACCGGTCGCCTGCGTGAGTCTCGAACAACTCGATGACGGCGATTGCGCCCGCGGCGCCGTCAAGCGCCACGATCTGGTCGGCCATCTCGAAGTCGCCAAGCGTGGCGTACAGCTCGAATCCTTCGACCAGCGCCTCGCGTGCTGCCCCGTCGCCGCGTTGGGCGAAGCGCCGCAGGATCTCGGCCATCTGATAGTGATCGTCGCCCGGTACGCGCGCCGTGATCCGGGCGGCGATGGCACTGAGGTAGTAGGCTTCGTCCCGCGTCGCGAGGACGACCTGACACATGTACGGACCACGGCAGACTTCGCAATGAAAGTCCGGCGAATAGTCCGTCACGCACGCGTGAAGGATCGTCTTGCGATAGGGCACGCAATCAGCGCAGCGCTTCAGCCGAACGACGGCCCGGCCGGCGCCCTGCCGCATCAGGCGCTCCAGCTCCGCGATGGAAATCGGCTCCGTTTGGTCGGTACTATTCATGGCGAAGCTATATCGCCGCGGAAGGGCGTGCGCTAAAGGGCGCTACCGCGTCACTCGCTCGGCGAGGGCGTCCTTCAGGCGCTGGCTAAGGAAGAGGCGGCGGGCAAGCGGGCGCAGCGCTTCCAGGACCTGCGCGGATTGCGCCTGGCTCAGGTAAGCCTCCGGATCCGCCTCGATGCTCTTGCGAATCTCCGCCGCGTCTTTGTTGACCGCGGCGCGCACCTCCGGCGATACGGGCGGCGTGGTGGGCGCGCCGTTGAGCCCGCCGTTCGCGAGCATCTGCTTCATCATCCGCTGGCCATACTGCATCATGCGCGTGCCCATCCGCGGGTCCATCTCCTGCAGCGCCTGAAGCGCCTGCACGGCCTGCTGCGGTCCGGCGCCGCCTGGCGGATTGGGTCCTCCGCCGATCCCGCCGCCGATCCCCCCGGCCAGGCCGGCGAGTGACGATAGCTCCCAGGGCATCAGCGCCTGGTCCAGGACGTCGTTCGAGTACTTCTCGCGAAGCTTGACCTTGACCATCTCCTCGATCGCATCGCGCGCTTCCATCTGCGGATAGGCGAATCCCGACGACGGATCGGTGAGCGCGACTCGCTTCGGCTCGCTCTGCGAAATCTTGTTCTGCATCAGCAGCCATGCGCGGACGATCTGTCTGCGCGTGAGGATCGCGCCAAGCTTGGGCGCCAGCCGGTCCACCACCTCGCGGGACACCAGGTCCTGCTGGTCCTGCACGCTGCGCTGCTTCTGCAGCACGTCCGTCTGATCGGCGGCCGTGGGAAGCTGGCCCTTCAGGCTTGCCGCATGCTGATCCTGGATCGCCTTTTCGAGCCGCGCCCGGCGCTGCTCCACCTCGTCCAGCCGGGTCCGCGCGTAGTCCGCGAGCGGCTGAAGGTCATTGCGCTGCTGCGGAGTGATCTGCAGGTAATCGAACGCCTCCAGCAGGAGCAGGTCCTCCCACTGCTGGCTCGCCCGGACCTGCGGGTCGGCCGAAACGGCGGCCTGCGCCCCTGCGCCGCGTCCGGCCATTCCGAACGCCATGGTCAGGCCAAGTATCACAGCCATCGCGACCCTATGCTTTCCTATTCTATTGCGCATTCTCCACCTCCTCGGAAACCCCCCAATCGCGGTATTGTAGCACTCCGCGGGCCAATATCGCCGCTTCTGCTGCCGCGAGCCGGCCATTGACGCCCACGGAGTAATCGCATATACTACGGAGTGGATGGGTGTTCAGGTTTTCCGGTATTCCGGTGTTCAGGAAGCCCGGCCCATACCGATGGCAGCTCCCTGAACGCCAGAACACCTGAAAACCCGACTGCCTGACTACCGCGCCAACTGAGGGGACATCATCGATGAAGAGGATTGCTAGGGTTATAAGCGTCGTCTGGCTGCTGCTGATCACGGTCGGCGTCGCGCAGGCGCAGGACCAGTACTTCGACTCAAAGTCGGTCAAGATTCGCTATATCGTGCAGGGCAAGGGCGAGCCGGTGGTGCTGATCCATGGCTACACCTCCAATATCGAGGCGCAGTGGGGCAAGCTGTTGGAGCCGCTCTCGGAGAACTACAAGGTGATTGCGCTCGATTGCCGTGGACACGGCAAGAGCGACAAGCCGACGGACGCGAAGATGTACGGGCGTGAAATGGGCGAGGACGTGGTGCGGCTGATGGACCACCTGCACGTTGCAAAGGCGCACCTCGTCGGCTACTCGATGGGTGCCTACATCGCGTACGGGCTGATGCTGATCCATCCCGATCGGATTCTCACCGTCACCCTCGGAGCCGGCGGCGGCATCCCGGAGGCGTCGTTCACCGACCTCACTAAGGCGATCGCCGATTCCATCGAGAAGAACAGGAGTTTCGAGCCGCTCATCCGCGCGCT
>DATGJU010000155.1:0-8873 GCA_035295045.1 Chthonomonadaceae bacterium | reverse complement strand
GAACAGCACGTGCGGCGCGCCGGCGAGGACCTGCGGGCCGGAGCCCGCGTCCTGCTGGCCGGCGCGCGCATTCGCCCCGCAGAGATAGCCATGCTCGCGACGATTGGACGCGCATCGGTCGCGGTCGTGCGCCGGCCGCGCGTCGCCGTCTTTTCCACCGGCGACGAGCTGGCCGACATCGTCCAGGGCGAGCTTCCGCCGCCCGGTAAGATCCGCGACAGCAATCGGTACACGCTGGCCGCGCTGGCGCGCGATTGCGGCGCCGAGGTGGTTTCGATAGACCGGCTGCCGGACGACCTGGAGGTTACAACGACCGCGCTGCGTGCTGCCGTGGCTTCGGAGCCGCCGCCCGACGTAATCCTGACTGCCGGAGGCGTTTCCGTCGGCGACCGCGACTTCGTAAAGCCCGCTGTGGAGCGGCTCGGCCGGCTTATGCTGTGGCGCGTCGCGGTGAAGCCCGGGAAGCCGCTGGCCGTGGGCCGCGTCGGCCGCGCGCTCTTGATCGGCCTGCCAGGCAACCCCATCTCCGCGATGGTCACCTTCGAGCTGTTCGCGCGGCCAGCCCTGCTAAAGATGGCCGGCGCTTCGGGTGCGGACCTGCGAAGGTGGAGCGTAGAGGCGCGCTTGACGGATCCGGTGACACACATGCCGGGCCGCACGGAGCTCGTTCGCGCCCGCACGGTGTGGAATGAGCGAGGGCCGGAAGGACCGGGAGTGTTCGAGGCGACGCCGGCCGGCGCCCAGGGCTCGGGAATGCTCCAGTCGGCGGTCCGGGCAAACTCTCTGCTGGTCATCCCCGACGCTCAGGGCGACGTTGCGGCCGGCGAGATCGTCCGGGTAATTCTGACGGAGTAGCGCAGTTCGTCTCCGCGGCGCTGTGCGCGTGCTACAATTTGGGTTGCTCCGGCGGTGGACTGCCGCGGAGCCAAGCCGCTGCACAAGGAGAATCCCCCGCCATGGCCACGTTTGCCGAGGCGCTCTACGATCTGTCGTCGGACCGTCTCCGCGCGATCGCCGAGCGGCGAAAGCTGGATTCGCGCCGGCTCGCCGCCGCCCACGATAAGCGCCAGCTCGCGCAGATCATGGCGGTCGAGCTCAACTACTCCACCTCGACCGGCGCGGCGATTATCGAGTGTAATGCGCGCGAGCTCCGGCTTCTCCAGATAATTGCGAGCGTTGGCGGCCGCCGCGAGGCCTCCTGGGACGGCGTGGTCGAAGCGGCCGGCGGTCAGCCGCTCGCCCACGCGGTCGAATCGGCTTACGAAGGCCTCGAAACCCTGGGCCTGGCGATCCGCGCCGGCCGGACCGTGATGGTCGGCGATACGGTGCGGGCGCAGATTCCCATGTCGCTGTCCGACCACTATACGCTCGCAACGTGCCTCAACGCATACGATGCGCCCGCCGTGGCTCGGATCGCCGGGCGGCTTGGCCTGATGTGCGGCACGAAGGCTCAGAACCTGAAGGCGGTATCCGAACGCCTCATGGAGGTGATGCGCGGCGATACCTCCGAGATCGAGCTGGACCCCGAGGAGCGGGCCATCGTGGACTACCTGGTCAACTCCGGCGGCAGCGCGAGCGCCATCGAGACGGCCGGCGCGGTGCTGGGAAAGACCGACGACTTCTTCCGCTTCGACTGGCACAACCGCTGGAAGCTTGGCCGCTCCAGAAACGCCGTCGACCGGCTGCTCGAGGCCGGGCTCGTGTTTGCCGTGACGTACGGCTACGGCTACGATCTCACGCTCGTGATACCCGGCGACCTGCTGCGCTATCTTGCCGGACAATCGATGGACGATTTCTGGCTTGGCGCCGTCGCATCGCCGCAATCGCTAGCGGAAACGCCCGCCGTCACCCGCAGGCACGCGGGGCTCGTGCGTGACGTTGTCGTCTTTTTCGGCTATATCTCGACCCAGGACTCGCCTCGCACGAACACCGGATCAATACACAAGAACAGTCTGAAGACCGCCGCGCGCCAGCTCACGCTGCCCGACGAGCGCTACGCCGCCTTTCTCTACTCCCTTTGCCGGCGGAGCGGACTGATCGCACCGCAGTCAGACCGCAATATATACGCCGTTACCGCGAAGGGCGAGGCGTGGCTCGGCCTCGATCCTATCAGTCAGGTCCGCCTGCTCTCGGAGGATTGGCGGCACGGCGCATCGTGGGCGGAGGTCTTCGACGAGCCGATGCGCCGCCGGCCCGGCCTGGCGGAGGGCGACGGCGCGTCTTTAATTCGCGAGGCCGTACTGAGCATGCTTGCCAGCCGCGCCGATAACGAGTTTGTCGATATCGAGTCGATCGCTGCCGCGATGGCCTTCGAGCACCCCCTGCAGTTCCTCGCGAGCGCGGCGATTGAGAGCGGCGCCGGCGATTCTCCGGGTGATTTCGTGCGCGCCGTGGCAGCCGATTCGCTCTACTGGCTCGGCGCGGCAGAGCTGGGGTGGACGGGAGAGGCGGCGACGCCAGCAGAGAAGAGTGCTGCGCCAAGCCGGCGCAGCCACAGGACAGAAGAGACCTCGGGGCGGCCGGCGCCTCCCGAGGCGCTTCGACTGACACCGCTCGGGGCGCACCTCTTCGCAGGCGGGCCCGCGCCGGAGCTGCCGCCGGCCGAGACTCAGTTTATCGTCCAGGCGAACAACGAAATCTTCGTCCCGCCCTACCTGGAGTCGCGAACGCTGTTCCGGCTCCTGGCGATCGCGGAGCCGCCGGGCAAGTCCGCCGCGGGCGGTGTGGTGTCGCTGACTCGCGAGTCGATTCGTCGCGCTCTGGACCACGGAATCTCCAGCAGCGAAATGCTGGCATTTCTCCGGAGTCATTCGAAGATCGGCATCCCGCAGAATGTGGAATATTTGATAAGCGAGGTTGCTGGAAGGCACGGACACATTCACATCGGCCGCGCCGTAATGTACCTGAAAGTCGATTCACCGCTCGTCTTGACGGAGCTGCAGTCGCGGCGCGAGCTGAAAGGCTACTTCGTCCGCGCTCTGGACGATACTGTAGCGATCCTGCACGCGGTCGAGCCGGAGAAGCTGCTTCGGGAGCTCCGCAAGGCGGGCTACCTGCCGATAAACGACGACGCCCCCGCGGGCCACGGCATCCGCCTCGCGGGCGAGCCGCCGGGCTACGAATGGGACCGATCGGCTCGCGCGCCGGCACGGCGCCGCGGCGCAGAGCCGCCGCCGCCTACCGTCGATTGGGACCGCTTCGCGCGAGCGGAGGTTCTGTCGCAGCGCGAGGCGGTCACGGCAACGCCTCCGGGCGTGCGGCCCTCGGAGGCGATACGGAATAAGGAAGAGATTCGGAATCTGCTCGTACAGTCGGTTCCAAGGCGCGCGCAGGTCGAGATAGCCTATGCGGACGGTCCCGGTCGCGAAGCCGTCGCCAGGATCGTCGAGCCGAAGCGGGTGATGGCCGGATACGTCATCGTATACCAGTTGGAGGTCGGACGGGACGACACGGTACCGATCAACAAGATAGAGTGGGCAAGGCAGATCGGCGGCGGCTCGGCCGGGCGCTAACCGGAGTTGCGGGCCGCCGCTGTGCTTGTCGGCGGGCCGCCGTAGTACGGCGTACACTATGTTACAATCTATGGCTCTGCGCCGGGACAGGCGTAAAAACTTTAGCCCGAATCAACACGTACGATTATGTGCAGGCTGTAACTTTCGATCTAGGCGATCTGTCATTACAACGAGTCTTCAGTGGGTGCAGCAGGCGTGTCCCAGACAGATCGCCGGTTAAGGATTCCCGTGGAGAGAGTGAGAAGGGAGGGCGAAATGCCCGCAAAAATGATTATGCGGAAGGAGCGTCTGCGGGATCAGAACCGGATGCTGGGCGTCATCGATCCGGCTGTCGAAGATTCGCACCGCCGGCAGGAGGATGCGGACGCGGATGATGCGCCGCCGTTTCCGATCGAGGTGATCGGCGCCGAGAGTGCAAGCGATATGGCGGAGACACATGCCGCTCCGGATAAGGACACGGCGGGCGAGGAGCCCGAGCCGTCGGTCGATCTGGAGGAGAGCACGCAGGCGTGGCTGCGCCGAGCGGGCCGGGTTTCGCTGCTCTCGCACGAGCAGGAGATCGCCCTGGCGCGCCGCATGGAGAGTCCGCGCAGTCCGCGGGACTGGGAGGATGCGCGCAACACGCTCATTTCCGCCAATCTGCGCCTTGTCGCGTCGGTTGCGCGCCGCTACCTGGGCCACGGCATGCCGATCGAGGATCTGATGCAGGAGGGCACGATCGGCCTTATGCGGGCGGTCGAGCGGTTCAACTATAAGAAGAACTTCCGATTCAGCACGTACGCGATCTGGTGGATCCGCCGCGCCATTAGCCGCGCGATTGCGGATCAGGCGCGTCTGATCCGGCTGCCGGTCCACGTTACGGACACCCTGGGCCGGATCAACAAGACCCGCGGCACGCTGCGCGAGCGGCTCGGCCGAATGCCGACCCGGACCGAGCTCTCGCAGGCGCTCAACATGACCGAGGAGAAGCTGAGCGAGCTGCTGCGCGGCGCTGTCGAGCCGCTGTCCCTCGATATGCCGATCGGCGAGGAGGGCGAGAGCCGCCTCGCGGACCTGATTCCGGCCGCCGACGGCCAGAATCCCTTGGTCGAGGCGACGAAGGGCGCCCTGCGCGACGAGCTCGATGCCGCGCTGGACGAGCTGACCTCGCGCGAGCAGGACGTGATCCGGCTGCGGTATGGACTGGACGGCAATGAGCCGCGCACGCTGGAGGAGGTTGGCCGCGAGCTGGAGGTCACGCGCGAGCGCGTCCGCCAGATCGAGTCCTCGGCGCTCAGCAAGCTGCGCAAGCGCGGCAAGAGCCGCCGATTCACCGAGCTGCTAAGCTGAGCTCCGGTCCAACACGGCTCACCGTGCATAACTCAGGCCGCCCGAAAGGGCGGCCTGAGTGCGTTTACGCCGCAGTATGTGCCGGGACATATTCCCGTCACGCTGGAGTGAGCTGCGGTCGCAGTCACGCATCGGTGACGGAAATGCACGGCTGCCTGCAGCTTCGCAGGTTTCGGGATCGGGCGCGGCGAATACTGCGATGGCGACCCGTACGGGTCAATCCACAGGAGCTTACGGACGCAAGCGGCCGCGCCGCCACTTCGAACAATGGACCCCAATCCCACGGACCTCGATCCGCCAGCACCTAAATGGAAAACTGCGGCGAAGATTGCCGCGCGCCTTGGCGACTACCGTGGCGTCGCGGCGCTGGCGCTCGTTTTCGCGATAGGGAGCATATTCTCTCCCCGTATGACGAGCTCCAATGACTTCCTCACTTGGCAGGTGCAGTCCAGCATCCTATACGAGTATTGCGAGTATGGCCTGCTCGCGGTCGGGATGACGCTCGTTATCTTGACCGGCGGTATCGACCTATCTGTCGGGTCCGTCCTGGGGTTTTCCGCAACCCTGTTCGCACTGCTCACCGTAGGTCTCGGCTGGCCCATCCCGATGGCAATCCTTACCGTCGTAGCCGCGGGAGCCGCACTGGGAAGCTTCAGCGGAGTCATGATTTCGTACCTTCGGATGCAGCCGTTCATAGTCACGCTCGCCGTAATGACCGGAATACGAGGCCTTGCGCGTTTTATCTCTCACTCCGAAAAAGTTCAGCCGGCCATGCAGCCGTGGTATCGATACCAGAACGACACTCCCGGGTTTTTCCGATGGATGACGAAGGCGCTTCCAGTCGTTGGCGTCCAGCCTGCCGTACTGGTGTTCGTGGTCGTCCTGATCGTAATGGCAATCTTCGTGGCCAGGTCCAAGTACGGGCGGTCGTTGTACGCGATTGGCGGCAACGAGGAGGCGGCTCGGCTGAGCGGGTTGGCAGTCAACAGGTCGAAGATCTGGACCTATGCGCTCTGCGCGGGGTTTGCCGCGCTCGCGGGAATCGTCAATGCCTGCAAACTGGACCTGGGCGACCCCGGCGCCGGTTTCGCCTACGAGCTGGATGCGATAGCGGCCGTGGTGATCGGTGGAACCAGCCTCGCCGGCGGCCGGGGCGGCCTCGGATTGACTCTGCTTGGGATCCTCATAATCGGCGAGATCAACAAGCTGCTCAGCCTCAATCACGTTCCGGACGAACGGCGTATGATGATACAGGCGGTGATCGTGCTGATCGCCGTTCTGATACAACGCAAGAAGTGACCACCCGCCGCGACAGTTTCGGCGACTATGGAGAAGGAGTGACATGACGCAACGACGATGTGCGATCTTCCTCGCGGTTTTGGGAGCCCTTGCAGTCTGGGGCTGCGGGCCAAAGGATAACCCGCCGGCTGCCGGCTCGGGCGGCGGAACGAGCGCGCCGGCCGCCGGCGGCAAGACGTTTGTCATCGGTATGTCCCAATGCACGGTCGACGAGCCCTGGCGCGTGCAGATGGATCAGGACATTCAGGACGCGGCCGCGAAGCATCCCGAGCTGAAGCTGCTGGTCTCCGTGGCGGGCGATAATAGCGCGACACAGCAGCAGGATGTGCGCACCTTCGTTCAGCAGAAGGTCAATCTCATCATCATAAGCCCGAAAGAGTCGCGCCCGCTGACCAAGCCGGTCGAGGAGGCCATGGACGCCGGCATTCCGGTTATCGTGCTGGACAGGAAGATAGAAGGCGACAAGTACACCTGCTTCATCGGTGGCGACAACGTAAAGATCGGCCGCGAAGCCGGCAAATACATGGTCCAGTTGCTGGGCGGCAAGGGGAACGTCGTCGAGCTGAAGGGCCTGATGACCTCCACGCCTGCCCAGGAGCGCCACAACGGGTTCATGGAAGGCATCAAGGGCTCGAAGATACAGATCGTCTTCGACGCCGAATCCAAGTGGAAGCAGGATATTGCGCAGAAAGACATGAGCTCCGCGCTGCAGACAAAACCGCAGATCGACGCCGTCTATGCGCATAACGACCCGAGCGCGCACGGCGCCTACCTGGCGGCGCGGACCGAAGGCAAGGGGCGCGAGAAGCAGATCAAATTCATCGGTATCGATGCACTCCCAAGCGAGGGAGTCCGGCTGGTTCGCGAGGGCGTCCTCACGGCCACGTTCCAATACCCGACCGGCGGCAAAGAGGCTATCGATACGGCGCTGAAGGTGCTGCACGGCGAGAAGGTCGATAAGAACATCACGCTCGGGACGCGCATCTTCACCCACGACAACGTCTCGCAGGGAGGCAAGGAGCTTTGAGCAGCCGCAACGCCCTTATGCGCGACAACCGTTCCGCCGCCGCGTTTCTCCTGGTTGCCCTCTTCCTGACCCTGATACCCGGTCCTGCCGCGCTTGCGCAGGACCGGAACCCGGAGGGCCAGCTCGGCACGCTCGGCTCGCTGATGCTGCCGCGCGACGGGACGCCGAAGCACGAGGGGAGCTGGGACCGCAAAGGCGGCAACGGCGATGCCCGGTCCGTCGCGCCGGGCGAGACGCTGACGCTGCTGGACGTGAAGGGCGCGGGCATCATCCGCCGCTTCTGGGTGACGATCGCGCCGCGCTCCGAGATGACCATTCACCGCCAGGCGATCCTCCGCATGTACTGGGACGACGCCAAGGACCCCAGCGTGGAGGTCCCGATCGGCGATTTCTTCGGCGTCGGCTTCGGCGAGCAGAAGGACTACATCTCGCTGCCCTTGAACGAGACCAGCGGCGGCTACAACTGCTACTGGCCCATGCCGTTTCACAAGTCCGCGCGCTGGACAATCACGAACCTGAGCAAGCGCCGGATCGACGCCTTCTACTATAACGTCGACTACACCGCCTACCGGCGCCTCCCGGGCCGCCTGCTCGACTTTCACGCCACCTGGCGGCGCGAGAACCCGACGACCAGGGAGAAGAATTACACGATTCTCGACGCGCAGGGCGAGGGCCATTTCTGCGGCGTCGCCCTGTTCATGCAAAACCGGCGCGGCCACGGGTTCGGCTTCCTCGAAGGCGACGAGATGATCTACGTCGATGGCGAGGACAAGCCCTCGATCAACGGCACCGGCACGGAGGACTACTTCAGCAGCGGCTGGTATTTCGACCGCGGCCTCTACTCCGCGCCCTACCACGGCGTTACGATCCTTGACACGACGAAGGGACGCGTGAGCGCGTACCGGTGGCACATCGAAGACGCAATGAACTTCAAGAAGTCCCTGCGCGTCACGATCGAGCACGGCAACCAGAACGACACCGAGGCGGACTATTCGAGCGTGGCCTACTACTACATGAAGGGGTCGCATAATGCCAATTCGACCATCCCGTCCGATCCGGTCGACCTGCTGCCCTACGTCCCGCCGCCGCCGCTCAAGATTCCCGGCGCAATCGAGGCCGAGTCTCTGCGCGCGACCGCCAGGGCGACGGTGGGCGTGATCGACACGCAGGGCATGGAGGGCTTCGCCGGCCAGTGGAGCGGAGAGACGCAGCTCTGGTGGCACCCGACGGTCGCGCCGGCCGAGCTGACGCTGCAGCTTCCCGCGCCGGCCGACGGCACGTACGAGCTGATCGGCTACTTCACCAGGGCGAAAGACTACGGGAAGATCCACCTGTTCGCGGGCGACCAGGAGCTGAGCCCCGTCGTCAACCTGTACGACCCGGAGGTGGTCCCGACCGGCCCTGTCTCCTTCGGCCGCGTCACGTTGAAGGCCGGCGACAACCCGCTCACGATCAAGGTGCTGGACAAGGACGGCCGCTCGTCCAACTACCTGGTCGGCATCGACGCGTTCGTCCTGCGGCCGGTACCGTAGCGAGCGGGCCGGGATTGAAGCCCGCCGCTGGAATCGCGGAGCGGCCCGGAACGGCGAGGCGGCCCGGAACGGCGAGGCGGCCCGGAACGGCGAGGCGGCCGGGAACGGCGAGGCGGCCCGGAACGGCGAGGCGGCCCGGAACGGCGAGGCGGCCCGGAACGGCGAGGCGGCCTG
>DATGJU010000154.1:0-2147 GCA_035295045.1 Chthonomonadaceae bacterium | reverse complement strand
TGGGTCGCCGCGCCAACCGGTGTTGAGCTCGGCCCGCTGCCAGTAGGCGATCGTCGCCTGCAGCCCGATCAGCCGCCCGATGCGGCCTTCGCGCACCAGCGCCGCGGCGGCCGCCGTTGTCTGCGACATGCGATGCGGCTCGAGGTGCATCAGCGTGACGCCACTGCACTCCGCCGCCTCGATCATCGCGTCGCACTCCGCGACCGTCGGCGCGAGCGGCTTCTCGCAGAGGACATGCTTGCCGGCCTCCGCGAAGGCGATGGCCGCCGGCGCGTGCAGGTGGTGCGGCAGGCAGAGGTCGACCGCGTCGATATCGGAGCTGGCGACCAGGGCACGATGGTCGGCGGCGATTCGCGCCTCCGGGTTGCCGCACTCCCCAACCGCTTTGCGAGCCCGCGCCTCGTCCGGATCGCAGCACGCGACGACGGAGACGCGGTCCGCCTCCTGGCGGAGGGCGTGAAGATGGCGCGCGACGATGTCGCCGCAGCCGATGACGGCTATTCTCAACCTATTCCCCGCCAAATCGCGTGGCGCTCCTTTCGATGAGTCAGCGCGTCCTTGCATCTCGCCGGTCCTGTAGGCTGTCAGGCAGGCCGCCAGACAGGTTTCGCGAGCGGCCGGCTGATCGAGCGGCTTCGCCGGCCGTCGAGGCGCCGGCGGCCGTCCAAGACGCGGATCAGGGTTGCGCCAGGATCGTTAGTTCTGCCAACCAGCGAGCGACTCCTTGCACGTCCAGCGGTCACCACGCATCGAAAACAGGCTAAGCTCACCCAACCCGGCGAGCGGTCCCGCACGCCACGTCACATAGACGAGCGCGGTCTTGCGGTCCGCGGAGTAGCCCGGCAGCGAGACGCTCAGCAGCCCGCTCGCTTTCGGGAACCTCTTGTAGAATGAGCGCCAGCCGTCGGCTGCGAACGCTGCATCGATGGCGGGCCGCGGCGCAACCGTGATCGGTACTCCGATATCCAAGCGCGGCGACTTGGCCGGCGCCGCGTTCCGGGCCGCAAAGTCGTGGAAGGCTTCCTGATCTTCCTTCCGAATGCGCCGGCGGCGGTGCATCGGAAACGACAGCCAATCGCGCATCTTTCGCAGGAGAATCGTGTCGCGCTCGAGGACGTAGCCCCTCGCTCCGGCGAACGGCGTACCGTTCTTATTGGCAAGGAGCTTATGGAAGATTGCGAAGCTGAGGAGCGCAGAATCCTCCTGCGCCGGCGTAGTTTCCGGACCGGCGGCGCGGCCCTCCATCTGAGATGGACGGCGCTGGCCCGCGGAAGCGGTTTTGGCGCCTGCCGATTGCGGCTCTCTCAGCAGTACAACGCGCGCGACTGGCGCGGGGCCTGGCTTCCGTGCCGGTTCCGTCGGAATCCACCGCGTCCCATGCCTGCTCAGCTCCTCTAACGGGTCGCGCGCGGTGGTGGCAGACTCGGTCGGCACAGATTCGATGCCGCCGACCTCGCCGGTGTTCGCGTCGACGCTTACGCGGTAGGCGCTGTCGAACGGGGCGTAGTGCCAAACGAGCCGGAGGCGGTTCCAGTCGCCCTCGTCGCGCACGATCCGGAGCACGGCAGCCCGCGGGCGGGCGTAGGCGGCGCGCGGAGCCGCGACCGTGCTGGCGATCACACGCCGCACACGCGCCCAGCCCTCGCGGCTGCCGATCCTGGGCCTCCGCGTGACGCACTCGGGCAGTCGTGACGGTCCTGATCCGACATCGCAGCGGGTGCGCCTGCTAACGGTGCCCCGTGGCAGCGCCCAGTCGAGGGACAGCGCATGGTTCGATCCGCACTCCCGCATAAAGAAATGGTACTGAACCGGGACCGGATCCGCCGGCTCGCCCGTGCGCGGATCGATCGGACCGCAGGAAAGTCCACCCGGAGTCCAGCCCAATACCAGGTACCAGCCGCCGAGGCGTCCCCTTGGATGCGTGGCCCGAACGACCCGCCATAGGTCCCGATCCCGCCTGGATCGCAGGGCCGCGACCGGTGTTCTCCGGCCAACGGTCAGCATCTGTGCCACGTACAGACCGTGGTTCGGCGTAATGCAGAGCGCGCCGTTGCTCACCTTATAGGAGTAGCCCCAGCGGTCAAGGACGGCATCCAGCATTTTGCGGAGAGACGCGTGGGTCACCGTTGGCTTTATCCTGCAGTCCC
>DATGJU010000153.1:0-12622 GCA_035295045.1 Chthonomonadaceae bacterium | reverse complement strand
CTAAAAGTCGTCCGTGAACAGCATGCGCGTGACCTCTTCGAGGGTGGTTACTCCCTCAAGCGCTTTCCGTAGGCCTGCGTCGCGCATGGTCAGCATCCCCTCCGAAACCGCCGTGGCGCGAAGGGCCGAGCCGGACTCTCTCTTAAGCGTCATTTCGCGCAACTTGTCGCTCATCTGCATGATCTCGTAGACCGCGGTACGTCCACGCATGCCGCGGCCGCCGCATTTCGAGCAGCCCGCTCCGGAGGCCATGACCGCCGGCGGGTCGCCCGGGTGGCGCTTTATGCCGAACACGTCGAGCATGGCGTCCAGCGCGGGCTCCGTCTCCTTGCAGCTTGGGCAGATTGTGCGCAGCAGCCGCTGGCCTACCACGGCGATTACCGCCGAGCTGATCAGGAACGGCTCGACGCCCATGTTCTGCAGGCGGATCAGCGCGCCCGGCGCGTCGTTCGTGTGCAGCGTGCTTAGCACAAGGTGGCCCGTCAGCGCCGCTTGAATCGCGATCTCAGCCGTCTCACGATCGCGGATTTCGCCGACCATGATCACGTCGGGATCCTGACGGACCAGCGCGCGCAGGCTTGCGGCGAAGGTCATGCCGATCGAATGATGCACCTGCACCTGGTTGACGCCGGCAAGGTTGTACTCGACGGGATCCTCGACCGTGTTAATGTTTCGCGATGCGTCGTTGATCCGGTTGAGCGCGGCATAGAGCGTTGTGGACTTTCCGGACCCCGTCGGCCCCGTCACCAGGATGATGCCGTTCGGCCGCTCGATGCAGTTTTCGAAGACCTCCCGCTGTTCGGGAAAAAAGCCGAGCCGCTCCGACGTTGCGAGAGTATTCGACTTCTCCAGAACGCGCATGACGGCCTTTTCGCCGTAAATCAGCGGCATCAGACTGAGCCGGAGATCGTACATCGCGCCGTTCTCATGACGGAACGAGAATCTTCCGTCCTGGGGCCGGCGCCGCTCCGCGATGTCTAGCTGCGCGACGACCTTGAGCCGCGACACGACCGCCGGAAGGTGTCCGCGCGGAAACGACATCTGGTCGTACAGGATGCCGTCCTGTCGAAAGCGGACGCGAACGACGTGCTCCTGCGGCTCGATATGGATATCGCTCGCCCCGCTGGATATGGCGGAGTGCAGGATGCTGTTCACCAGGCGGACGATCGGAGCGTCGTCCGCCATGCCGACCAACTCATCGACGGAGATCTCCGGCTCCGATACGCTCGAACTCTCGATCTCATCGAGGACCGATTGCGCCTTGCGCTTGCCGTCGTGAACGCGGTTTATGGCGTCCACGAGATCCGCGGCGAAGGTAAGGCACGGGACTATCCGTCGGTTGAGTCGCGCCCTCAGCTCATCGACCGCCTTGAGGTCGAGAGGGTCGACCATCGCGACCTGGACGCTTTCGCCGCAGTAACCGTACGGCAGCGCCTGCCGGCCTCTGGCGAGCGACTCGGGAATGGACCGAGCAAGCGCGTCGTCGATGACCGTGTTTGCCAGGTCTACGAACGGAAACCCCGTCATTCGCTCGAGATACGGGCCAAGCTGCGCGGTCGAAAGGTGACCGAGGACGATGATGGCCTCACCGAGCATTATGCCGGTCTTATTTTGAAACTCGAGTGCCTCGCTTAGCTGATCCGCCGTTATCAATCCGTCCGAGGTTAGCTGTTCGCCTAGCCTCGCCGTGCGAAATTTTGTTGCGATTATGGTCAACCTGCGCCCTCACGCTAACGCGCTTGCGTACAGGAGGATTTTCCATAATTCCGAGTTCAGCCAGCCTGGTATTGCTAATGGAATCCAGATATTGGTACCGGTACAGAGCCCGTCATGCGCCGAGCAGGTAGGCCGCCACGAGACCCCGGCAAAGAGCCGGGCGCGTGGCGAGCGCTTCGAGCAGCGCGTGCACTATCTCCGGCAGATCCGCCTCGATGTGGTGCGCCCGCAGCGACTCCTGCACGCCGAGGAGGGTGGCGAGCTGCGACTCCGTGAATGCGGCGTTAAGCGGCGGAGAGGGCTCGCGCGCCGGCCTCCACGCCGGCGCCGGCCCCGACTCCGGGGCGAAAAGCAGCGAGTGAATCGCAGCCCGAATATCGTTCCGACGTTCCATAGTGCGTCTCCCTCTCCATCAGCTCGCGCGCCATTCGCGCATAGGCAACCGCGCCCGGCGATTTTGGCGCGAAGTCGAATACCGTCCTCTGCATAGCGGGCCCCTGTGCGAGCCGGACGCTCCTGGGCGCGGCGGAGTCGAGCATCGCGACGCCGAGCGCCGAGCGCGCCTCGGAAAGGCCGTCGATGCCGGACGCCGTTCGGTGGTCGCACATGTTGGCGAACACCGCCAGCTCCAGACCCGGATTGACGGATCCGCGAACGGCCGCGCAGATCGCCCGCATGTCCATCAGGCCGCGCAGTGACAGAAAGTCGCAATGCGTGGGTATGAGCGCGACGTCCGCCGCGGCCAGTGCGCAGCCCATGCCAATCCCGAGGGCCGATGGGCTGTCAATCAACGCGACGTCGTATCGGCCGGCCAGCGGCTCGATCGCTGCCGCCATCCGCAGTACGGACGCGTCCCGGTGGGCGATTGCGGCCAGCGCGACGGCGAGCTCGGCTGTCGCGGGCAGAATCTCCATGCCCGCCGCGCAGGGAACGATCGCTTCTGCCGCGTCCCCGCCGGCGAGGACTCCGGCCGCATTCGGCGCGCACGGGACCGCGCCGACGGCGTAACTGAGAGCGGCCTGCGGATCGAGGTCGACCAGGAGGACTCGCCGGCCAAGGCGCCGAAATGCCGCGCCGAGCGTGGCTGCGGCGATCGTCTTGCCGACGCCGCCCTTATGGCTCGCGAGTGCGTAGACGAACATAGGGCCTATCGCTCCTCGTTCAGCGCGTCGCCGTTTCGTGGCGGCACGGCGGCCAGCCATCGGAGCAGTACGCCGGAGCGGAGGCGTTCCAGCATCCGTCCGTGCTCGCTGATGGATTGCGCCGGCGATTCGGAGCGAAGCAGGGCGGCGGCTTCCGTAATGCGTATCGGCGCGCGGGCGGCCGGCTCCGCGCGAGGCGGGACCGCCGATTCCGAACGGTCACCGCCGATCGCGTCCCTGCCCATTGGCGCTGGACGCCGGGAGCCGGGCCGGGGCTCCCTGGCGAGGGAGTCGACGACGCGCAGCAGGCGCGGAGTAGGCGTTAGCGGCTCGTCGGGCTCCTCAATGGCGCGCCGGTCGCGGTCGGAAGCGGTGACCGTCGGAACGCGATTCCAGAAATCTTCCGGGGCGTCGTCTGGCGGCGCGTGGACTGCGTCCAGCATGGAGGCGCGGGCCGGCTGGTCGTCGCCCGGCGGCCCGGTAACCGCCAGACGGCGCGCGCGCATGGTGGGCGAGAGATGCGGATCGTCGCCGAACAGGTCGTCCAGCCGGCGCTGCCGACCGTCGCCTCGCGGGGGTAGGTTGTGGTCCGGCATTTCAGGCGGCCTTCGCGTAGCGCGGCCGCCGGCACGCGAGGTCCTCGACTGCCTTCCGCACGTGCTGCGGCAGCATCACCTCGCTGTCCTGAAGAAACGCCTCCTTCATCGTCGCCTCCGTGACGACGAGGATGTCTCGCGGGACGCCACCGCTCAGCTCGTGTATGGCGAACATCGTCTCGCTGGGGCAGATGTAGAAGGGGTCAGACGAGCCCGCGCGCCGGAAGCGATGGAGCAGCATCTGATCCGTCTCTTCGCGAGAGAGCGGCTCCAGCGTCGATACAGACGCGATCCGGCTCTGGAGCGCCGGGAAGTACGACAGCTTCTTGTCGATGTTCATCTGCGCGGAGAGCACGATCTGCAACAGGATTCTTTCGCGCGTCTCCAGGTTCAGCAGGTCCCGAAGGATCGGGAAGGCCTTGGAATCGATGGACTGGGCCTCGTCGATAAACAGCACCACGGTCTGGTTCTGCTCGTAAGCCTGGGCGAGGAGCCACGTCTCAAGCCGCACCGCCATTTCACGAGCGTTCTTGGAAGGCTCCTGGCCGAAGGCGCTAAGGACCTCGGCGAGCAGCGCTCGCGGAGACGTGATCGTGCCGGTGTTCTGCAGCTTGGCGCACTTCCATCCGTATTGATGGGGCCACACGGTCATCAGGTATTCGACGAGGAACGATTTGCCCTGGCCGACGTCGCCGCGGATGAGGGCAAGGCCGCCGTGCTCCTGGATCGTCCACCGCGCCTTGATTACCGCTTCCTTGTGCTGCGTCGACAGGAACAGCCAGCGGGGATCGTGGTTTCTCGCGAACGGCGTCTCGGCCATCCCAAAATGCTTGACGTATTCGGTTGCCATGCACACTCCTCCGGGTCCTGTACTGGAGACGATTTCTGGAGACGTTGTTCCATACTCGAATGAGGAAGAGGACATTATAATTACGGGGTAGGCAGGTTCGCGATCAAGTCATGTAACGTACGTCCTGCCGCAAACCCGTCCGACCGTTCCGCCTCGGTGGCCGCGGCACGGATGGTCCTCCGATATTCAGCGCGGCGCGGCGCGGGCTCGTCCGCTGGCTTGTGGTCTCCAAAAGTCCGCTTGGCAGGTATTAGTCGCCGCCTTGCGAACGAATTTGCGCTGCAGCACGGCCGCCCTTCACTGTGTTACGCTTCTGTTATGGGGGGCCGTCAGAATGCTGATAGAAGCGTGGCTGGAAACCCAAATCTTGGGGCCGGCGGCTGAAGATGCCGTGCAGCGTCCGTGCACTGTCCATGTTGGTAATCTAACGAGGAGTGGCTGACTCGCGTCAGAAGAGCGGACGCCGGCTGAGTCACGTGTGTAACGTGCGCGTGAAGTAGGAGGATTCACTATGAATCGAGATGCTATCGAGACACTGATGGACCGCTGGATGAATGAGCCGGCATTTCGTGCCGAGATGCGGGCCAATCCAGAAGCCGCAGTGAAGGCAAGCGGCATCGAATTGACCGAGGACGAGCAGGCAGCCCTGAAGGGAATCGACTTCAGCCTGTCCGACGAAGAGCTGCAGGCACGCGTGAGTAAGTTCGGGTAGGTCGCGCCGGATGAGTACGACCTGGTCGTCGCGCAGAGCACCAAATAGTCGCTGGGGAGACGCGTTGACGAAAAGTGCCGACACGGCTGTGGGTATGACATGCGAGACCGCCTCCGCGCTCACATCCGCGGAGGCGTTCGCCCAGGAGAACACGCCGACCGAGGCAATGCGCGAGCTACTGGCACTAGCCTTCGCCGGCTTTCGGTCAGCGGCCGCAGAAATGGATGCCGAGTGCGACGGCGCGCCGTTCGTCCACCTTCCGCTCAACGTCTATGCGGCAGTGGCCGGCTGCTGGGAGCCTGCATTACCGGTTGCGGCCGCCACTGCGATGCTCTACCTGGGGCTGGACATCTTCGACGACCTGGCCGATGGAGATTTGCCGGCGCACTGGACTGGAAGGCGGCCTGCCGAGATCAATCTTGTCGCCGCGACGCTGCTATCGGCGTTGCCGCAGCTCGCGATCGCACGACTGCATGCTCCGGCCGACGCACGGGCCGCGATGCTCCAGGAGATTTTCGAGGGCTTGTTGACGATGAGCGCAGGACAGCAGCAGGATCTTGCCTTCGCCGGAAGCTCCGAGGTAAGCACCGAAGAGGTGCATGCCTCGGTGAATCGGAAAAGCGGCGCGGAGATGGGCATGTTCGCTGCGCTTGGAGCCCTTCTTGCCGGCGCGCCGGCCGAGCAGGTGCATCTCTATCGAGAGGTCGGGCGTGCGTTCGGTATTGCCGGGCAGCTCGCGTCGGACATGCACGACCTGTTCGTCGCGGAGAGGAGCATGGATCTCGCGAACGGAACGCGCACGCTGCCGATCGCGCTGTGCCTCGATCGGTATGCCGGACAGGAGCGAGAGGGGTTCATCGCACTGCTCCGTTCTGCACAATCGTCGACCAGCGCGGCAGATAGGATGCGGGAGGAGATCAAGGCGAGCGGTGCGGCCAGGTATTGCGCCTTCGTGATCGAGGTGCAGTGCCGCCGCGCATTGCGACTGTTGGCGGAAACAGCGACAATCGGCGAGCCCCGGCATCGCCTCGAACGGATGATCGCGAGCGCGTCGCTCTATCGCGGCGCAACAATTGAGAAAGGAGAACCAAGATGAACCGAGATGGTATCGAGTCCTTGATGGATCGCTGGATGAACGAGCCAGCGTTTCGCGCAGGGATGCGGGCCAATCCCGAAGCCGTGGCAAAGGCAAGCGGTGTCGAATTGACCGAGGACGAGCTGGCCGCCCTGAAGGGAATCGACTTCAGGCTGTCCGACGAGGAGCTGCAGGCGCGCGTGAGCAAGATGGCTTGATGCCGGCGAACGATCGCAGTTATGTCGAATCGTTCACGAGCGCGGTTCCGGCTCGAAAGAGCATGTTGGCGGACATTCCCGCGTTGGCCACGCTGGACGCTGTCGCGCTGGATGCGCTGGCCGGCATTTTCCGTTCGGAGGAAGCCGGCGCCGGAACCGTCCTCTGCTCAGAGGACGCACGGCTCGATCGAGTGTTCTTTGTATCGCAGGGGCGGCTGGAGGTTTCTGTGCTCCAAGCCGCAAAGCCGCTGCCACTCTGGGCCGTCGGTCCGGGCGAGATATTTGGTGAAGAGGCGCTTACCGGCGCCGTGGCGGAGTACACGGTCGTTGCGGTGACTCCGGTGTCGCTGCTAACGCTGGCGACGGCGGACCTCGATGCCGTGGCAAAGAGGTTCGAATCCGTCGCGGCGTGCTTTCGGCAGGCGGCAGCGGATGCGCAGACGATGCGGTTTCTGAAGATGGCGACGCCACTCGCGGCCATGGACCCAGCCCGGATGCGTGCGCTCGTTTCGCGCGTCGAAAGGCAGACTGCGGCAGCCGGACAGGACATCGTGCGGCAGGGCGAGCCAGGAGACGCCTGCTACCTTCTGAGATCCGGCGCCGCGGAGGTATGGCTTCAGCCGGACCACGGCGATGCGCGCAAGATCGCGACGCTCCGCGCAGGCGCGCTATTCGGGGAGCGCGCACTGCTCACCGGCCAGCCGCGCAACGCGACTGTCCGTGCGGCGGCCGACTGCGAGCTGCTGGTCCTCACGAGGGAAGATCTCCGAGCCGCTCTTGGCGATGCACCAGGTATCAGTGCACAGCTGCTGCAGCTTCTACAGATGCGGGACCGGCCATGTCGCATGGACGGAGTCGAGGCGCACATGGGCGCCAGCGCGGATGGCTCGCCGCTGGTAATCCTTAAGAACCCACGCGAGCATTCCTACTATCGTCTCTCGCCTGAAGGCTGGTTCCTCTGGCAGCGCATGGATGGCGATCACACGGTCCGCGATCTGATGCTCGACTATCTGGGTGAGTACAAGGCATTCGCTCCCGACCTGGTCGCACAGATCGCAGGCGGGCTGACAGCAGCGGGCTTCCTGCGCGCAAATCCCCTCCGCTCCGAGATGGAGCGCGCGGCGCTCCAGCCGACTCTAACCCAACGCGCGCTGCTGGCGGGACGGAGGGCCCTGGACTGGCAGGTATCGCTTCGCAACACGGACCGCACCGCAACATGGCTCTATAGACACGGTGTCGGTCTGCTCTACACGGCGCCCGCGCAAACGATTCTCGCCCTCGTCACCGTCGTCGGGTTTGCTGCGTTTTGCCTGATCTGGCAGCGCGCCGTGGCGGCGCTTCATTCGCCTGGCGGCGCGGCTCTGCTCTGGTGCTTGATCCCGGCGCAGCTATTTGGCATCGCCGTGCATGAGGCCGGCCACGCCTTTACGGTCAAGGCGTGCGGACGGGAGGTTGGCCGTATCGGTGTCGGCTGGTACTGGTTTGGTCCGATCGCGTTCGTGGACACGTCCGACATGTGGCTGGCCGGTAAGAGAGCGCGAATCCTCGTCAGCCTCTCTGGACCCTACACGAATGCGATACTGGCGGGCATTGCTGCGCTACTTGCATGGTTCAGCGGGTCACCGGCAGCGGTGGCCGTGCTATGGCAGTTCGCGCTGCTATCATATCTCTTCGTGATTGTGAATTTCAACCCGCTGCTGGAATACGACGGCTACTACGTACTAATGGATTGGCTCGACCGGCCGAACCTGCGCTCCGCCGCGCTTGCGTGGCTGGGCCGCGGCCTTCCAGCCGCTTTGAGGAGTCGGTCGAGTTTGCGCGGACACGCATTCGACGTCCTGTACGGTCTGGGTTCGGTCGCGTACATCGCGATCATGGCAGTTGCGACGTTGCTCATCTACCGCGGCGTGCTGAACTCCTGGATATCTCGCCTTGTGTCGCCCGTGGTGGCCGGCGGGCTCGCCTGGGTCCTGGTTGCGGCGATCGTCTCTTTCAGCGTCCTCAGTGTGATAGGCGATCTACGGTCCGCGCGACCGCGTTAGGCGCCGCCGAGCCTCACCAATGACTCGTTCCATGGCTATGTTCTGCTGCGGGAAGGCCGCTGCGTCTTCATCCAGTGATCGGCGCGAGAGGGCTGGCTCGCAGAGGCGGCTGGGCGCGCTCAGGAGCAGATGAGTCAAAGCCCCATCTCCCAGCGTGCAATCGCGCGCACGAGAGAGGGGGCTCGAGGGGAAAGTTCCACGCGCTAGACGAACCGGTTTCTACCGGGGATCGCCATGGGGGCGATCGCCAGCTTGCCATTCCAGTCGAGGTTGTCAGGGAACAGATTCTCCTGGGATTTCAGCATCTGGTCCCAGGTGATCTCCTCGCCAGTGTAGGCGGCCATGCGGCCCATGAGGCCCACGAGCGTGCTCCGCCACATCCGCTCCGAGTTGTCTATCGGTGCGCCCTTTCGGATGGAGGCGAACATCTCGTCGTGCTCCTGCTGGTACATCCGGTTCGGGCCCTCGAACTTCTCGACCTTCGCGCCGTGGAGTGCAATTGTGTTCCAGCCCTTGATGTAGCCGTAGCCGCTGGAGCCGACGATGTAGTCCGAGTTGTCGTTGTACTGGCAGGGGATTTGGCGCTGCGCCATCGTCGCCCGCACGCCGTCCGGCCACTCGTAGAAGACGTCGATGTGGTCGTAGATGTTACCCTCGCCGTTCGGAAGATCACGCCCGCCGGTGGCGACGCAGCGAAGCGGCGGCGCGTCCTCCATCGCCCAGAGGATCTTGTCTACGCTGTGGCACGCCTGCTCGATGAGACCGTCGCCGCAAAGCCAGACGAAGTTGTACCAGTTGCGGATCTGCCACTCCGTATCGCTCATTCCAGCCGGCCGCGAGCTGGCAGGCGGCATCGACTTGACCGGTCCGGTGAGGTAGGTCGCCTGAACGTGGCGGACCGCGCCGATCGCGCCCTCGTGAATGCGCGAGTAGAATGCCCGGCGCGGGTTATCGTAACGCCAGCAGAAGCCCGCGACGAAGGCGCGCTTCTTCGCGGCCGCGCCCTTTGCGGCCTCGTACGCCGCCCGGACTCCGGCCGCGTCGGTACCCATCGGCTTTTCGGCGAAGATGTGCTTACCGGCGTCCACTGCGGCCCGGATGTGCTGCGGCCGAAATCCCGGCGGGGTAGTCAGCAGCACCACGTCGATATCGGTCGCCAATACCTTCTTGTACGCATCGAGGCCGATGAACCTGCGCTCCTCGGGAACCTCCAGCTTGGCGCTCAGGTTCTCGCCTTTCAGCGCAGCCATGCTGCCGTCGAGTCGCTCCTTGAACACATCGCCCATCGCCGTGAGGACGGCGCCCGGGTCCGCGTTGAGCGCCTGCGCCGCTGCGCCGGTGCCCCGGCCGCCGCAGCCGATGATCCCGACGCGGATCTTGTCCGAGCCCTGCGCGAAGGCGTAGTTACCGGTCGCCACGAGCGCGGCCCCCGCCGCCGTGGTCGTCCTGAGGAAGTCGCGCCGCGTCGGCGCGGCGTCCGTTCGGTTCCGTTTCGTCATCGGTCTCCCTTTGATATCATTGCGCCGGCACGCTCGCCAGGCGTCTGGGCCCGACCCACGTCAGCCCAGATTATATGAACCAGGTCACGGCTCGCGTACGACACGGAAGCCGACGAAGAAGCCGTTGGACAGCCACCATCGGCTCTTGGGAAGCTGTGGATCGTCGGCCTGCCACGCGGGCGACCAGCGCTTTCGCTCCGTTGAGATGAGCTGCGACACCGGCTCGTTGAACGTCGGACCGCACAGCACGGGCTTGCCCGCGCCATCGGTCGCCCACTCGCCGACGTTGCCGAACATGTCGTAGAGCTTCCAGGCATTGGGCGCCTTCTTGCCCACGGGCTGCGTCTTCTTGTCCGAGTTCGCCGCGTACCACGCCTGTTTGTCGGCCTGAGGCTTGGTAAGTTTCACCGGACCGGGGGCGCCCGCGCGGCAGGCGTACTCCCACTCGGCTTCGGTTGGCAGGCGATACTTCTTACCGGTCTCCTTCGCCAGCCACCGGCAGAACATCGTCGCATTCAGGAAGCTGATATTGATCGCCGGATATCCGTGATGCCCCCATCCGAGATCGGGCAGGATGTAGGACTTACTCGGCCGCGCGATTGCGTCCGGCGCAAAGTCCGTCTGGTCGTAGGCCGGCGAGGAGGGGCCGCTCGCGATAAACGCGTCGAAGGCCTCCCATGTCGTCTCGGTATCGGCGATCCAGAACGGTTTGACCGGCACGCTCTTTCCCGCCATCAACAGGGCGCCGCCCGGGATACCGACCATGTTCAGCTTGACGACGGAGCCGGGGAGCGTCTCAACGTAGGCCGGCGGTCCGGCCGAGGCTGCCTTTGGCGCGGCGGGCCGCTTCGCGGCCGGCGCCTTGGCCGACGGCGTGCTTCTCAGGCCCGCGCGTGCGCGCACGGCCGCAGGGGACTGCGCCGGCGCGGCTGCGGGTAGAATACAGCCTAGCGCAGCCGCTGCGATGCAGCGGCCGCCAAATCGGAGAATGCGGATGCGTCTCTTCACGAAATTCGAGCACCTTTCTAACCGGAGCCGCGCGCTGGTACCGCTCGTGGCAATCGCGGCGGCTGCTTTCGCATGGGGAGCGGCAAGCGGCGCCGCGCAATCCGCAAAGCCGGTACGCCCGCACGCCCGCCTGACACGCTATGAGTATACCGAATATCACATGGGCGTGGACGTGCGGATCGTACTCTATGCGCCGGACAAGCCGGAAGCCGAGACCGCCTGCGCAGCCGCATTCGAGCGATTCGCGGAGCTGGACACCGCAATGAGCGATTACCGCGTCGATAGCGAGCTGAACAGACTCTGCGCGAAGGCCGGCGGCCCGGCCGTCCGCGTAAGCGCGGACCTGTTCCGACCGCTGCAGCGCGCGCAGGAGCTGGCGCGGCTGAGCGGCGGCGCTTTCGACGCAACGTGCGGCCCGGTCGTGCGCCTCTGGCGGAAGGCCAGAAAGGAGAAGGCCCTGCCCCCGCCATCCGAGATCGCCGCCGCGGCAGCGCGAACGGGCTGGCGATATGTGGAGCTGAACGCGGCGAAGCGGACCGTGCGGCTTCGCAAGCCCGGAATGCAGCTTGATCTGGGCGCGATCGGAAAGGGATATGCGGACGACTGCGCGCAGGAGGTGCTCAGACGCCATGGGATCTCAAGCGCGCTCGTCGAGGCGGGTGGGGACATCGTCGTAACGGACGCGCCTCCCGGCCAGCCCGGCTGGAGGATCGAGGTTCCGAACTCAGGTGATGCCGGCGCGCGGCCGCGCACGTTCGCGAACTGCGCCATATCGACATCTGGTGACCTGGAGCAGTCGGCAGCGATCGGTGGGAAGCGCTATTCGCACGTCGTCGATCCGAGGACCGGCTGGCCGCTCACGAACCGGATCCAGGTGACGGTGATCGCCCGCGACGGTCTGACTTCCGACGGTCTTTCCACCGCCGTCAGCGTCCTCGGCCCAATCCGCGGCAGGGAGCTTGCGCGGCGGTATCCGGGGACGACGGTGTATATACGCTTCGCCTCCGGCGAGCCGGACACGCCGTCGCCCGGCCGATTCCAACCGCCGAATTGACACCGTACTGTAACGCCGTCGAGCGATTCGGAATCGAAGTTACAGCCCTATGCCGCACCGACGCGCCGGGCCCTGGACATCACTGAGCGGAGCGAACCACAGCATCGCCGATCCTGGCGCCCCGGCTCTTGCCCGCTTGCGGCGTTATGGCTCGCCGCGTCGCTGTGCATGCCTCTTCACGACAGCGGAGGCGGCGGGTCCGGGCGAGGCCGCTCGATTCTCACGCCAGGGAGGCGAGCAGGCCGTGCGCGTATCCGACCGATTCGGCCAGACCGGGCACGGGGTCGCCGCCATCCTTTTCGTATTCGAAGCCGACGTGATGCCCGTAGCGGATCTTCACGAGGTTCCGGCAGACGGCCTTCAGGTTCAGCACGCCCCGGCCGCACTCGATCGGCGCGCCCTTAGGAGTTGCGTCCTTTATGTCCTTGAAGTGGACATCGTAGAGCCGCTCCTGGCATTTCAGGATCGCCTCGGACGGCTCCGCGCCCGCGCGCATCGAATGGCCGATGTCGATGCAAAGTCCTACGCGCTTGTCGAACGGCTGAACGGCGCTCCAGACATCGTAGGGCGAAGGAAACTCCTTGTCCTCCGGCCCGTGGTTATGGATCGCAATCCGGATATCGAACTCCTTCACCAGCTTGTCCAGAATCGGGAGAGCCGCGGGCGGCGGCGCGCAGACGATCGTCGGCAGACCGAGGTCCTTCGCATAC
>DATGJU010000152.1:0-2041 GCA_035295045.1 Chthonomonadaceae bacterium | reverse complement strand
GTCCCCGGCATCCGCAAGTCGGCGCAGGCCGAGCTGGTGGGCGAGTCGCGCACCCTCGCGGCAAAGGACGGCCGGATCGAGGCGGAGTTCGGGCCGTACGCGGTGCGCGTGTTGCGGATTCGGTAGGGCAATTGGGTGTTGCGCGTTGCGTGTTAAGGAGGGCTCGCCGTCGCGCGGTTGGCCCAGCGCATTCGACATAGCGCCGAACGCCAAACACCGAATACCCAACACCAAACGCCATGCGCCGTCAGTACCGATACACTCTTGGTGCGGGCTGTTTCTTCTTTCGGACCGCTTTGGAGAGCTCGGCGAGGCGCTGCTTGAGGGTCATCGGCTTCTCCTGGGCCGGATTGGTCAGGTAGAGCGCGGTTGCCGGCGGCGTGTAGGCGAATGCGTTGAAGTCGAACTTCGGCTGGATGTCCGTAGTGTTATCGTAGGTGACGATCGACTTCATCGGAATGCCGGGCAGCGACGGCACGTCGTCGGGCTCGCCGGGCAGCGGCCGCGAGGAGGGGGCTTCCGGCGGCGCGAGCTCGTCCAGCGGGCTCCCGGCCGCGAGCGGGCGCCTTGGCGGCTTCACCTTCGGGACCGTCTCGCTCACGACGCGATAGAGCAGATGGTCCTCCGCGCCGATGTAGAGGCGCGTCTCCGTGGCTGCGCCGCCGAGATCCGCGCGCATCGAGACCACGTCCGTCGCAACGCCCCGCACGGTCTCGCGCCCCTGGCTGCGCACGCTTTCGGTCTGCTCCTCCACGCCGGCGAACGGATTGACGCCCATCAGCATCAGCACTTCCAGGCTGCCGCTCGTCATATGCGGCAGTTTTGCGAAATCGTGCAGCCGGCCCGGCGCCTTCTCGCGGCTGAACAGGTTCTTCTCCGGATTGTAGGTCCAGAAGCTCTTACCGTCCGAGGCCCAGGTCGATACGGCGATCTTGCCATCGTCGTCGCGGTCTTCCACGTCGAGGCGCAGACGGTTGGGCGCGGCGTAGGAGAGATGCAGCATCTTGTCAAGCTTCTTCTCGCTGCCGATCGCCGGCGGAACGGCGCCATCGCGAGGCGGAGCGGCAGCGGGGGGCGTGGCCACGGGGGCGAGCGGCGTGATGACGGATGCGAACTCCGTATCCTGCTTCAACGCGGTGAGGTGCGCGTAGGTGTCGGCCATCTGCTGCAGGAGCCGGATCGCCTCCGGGTCGTAGCCGCCCGGCGTCGCCTGCCGGGCGCCGGACGGCGAGCCCAGGGCGATCACCGCGCAGGCCAGGGCGGAACAGAGCGATGCTCTAGGGCGTGGGCTCATAGCAGTGCTTTTCCTGGTGGGAGTGCGCCTATGGGAGCTGGTATAGCACCTATAGGACTTATGGGACTCATAGGACCAATAAAACCGTTGGTGCTTATGCAGGCGTCCAGGGGGTGTCTGGGACGCCGAGGCGGGCGTTTGACGCGCGCGCCAGCACGAAGAGCAGGTCCGACAGGCGGTTCAGGTGGCGGAGGACCTCGCCCTGGTCGTCTCCCGGCTCGGAGCGCAGCAGCGTTACGCACCGACGCTCGGCCCTCCGGCAGACGGCGCGCGCCTGGTGCAGCGCGGCGGCCGATGCGTGCCCGCCCGGGAGGATGAACGTCTGAAGCGGCGGAAGGGCGGCCTCCCAGCGGTCGATCGCGGCCTCCAGCCTGGCCACGTCCGTCGCTCCGATTCGTGTAAAGGCGGCCCGGCCGCGCTTCGTCGGCTCGCCGGGAGGCGTCGCGAGGTCCGCGCCGAGCTGAAAGAGGCCCGCCTGCAGAGCGCGAATCTCCTCGGCGAGCTCCGCGTCCGCGCAGGCTGCCGCGGCCACGCCCAGCACCGCATTTAGCTCGTCGACGGCGCCGTATGCCTCGACCCGCAGATCGTCCTTGGAGACCCTCGCCCCGCCAAATAGGCCGGTATCGCCCCGGTCTCCGGTCTTCGTATAGATGCGGCTGGACATGTCGGTACCGTAAGCGAAACAACCTGCCGGGTCCTGCGCGTCTCCGGCTTGCGCTCGAAATGCCCGGACGGATCGGTCGGAAC
>DATGJU010000151.1:0-5634 GCA_035295045.1 Chthonomonadaceae bacterium | reverse complement strand
GGAGGTGTGGGAGGGAATCGGGATCGAGGGCGCCGAGGTGCGCGTGGCGAAGCTGCCGCCCGGCGAGGACCCGGATTCGCTGATCTACGGAGGCAAGACAGCGCAGTTCCAGCAGGCGCTCGACGAGGCGATGCCGCGAGTCGAGTTCGAGATCGACGCCGCGCTCAAGCGGCACGATACCGATACGGACGAGGGCCGCGGCGACGCCCTTACCGAGATCATTCCGATTCTTGCGGGAGTCCAGAGCCTGACTCAGCGGGACAAGTACGTCGAGCGCGTCGCGGGCCTGCATCCGGCCCGCCGGTTCGATTTCAGACGCGCCATGGACGCGCTGCTTGCCGACATCGAGGAGTACCGGCGGAGGAACGGCCCACGGCCCGCGCGCGGACGGGGCTATCCGCTGACGGAACGGGCGAACCGGGCGCCGCTCGCCAATACGCCCGCGCCGCCTGAGTACCGGCCGCCGGCGCCCGATTCGCGCGGCCGGTGGGAGCCGGGGACCGCCAACGTGCAGCGCGCCGGTGGGACGCCGAACCCGGAATACCGCGAGCGGTCGGGCGAGCGCCGAACCGGAGGGCGGTACGATCGCCGTGCCGGGCGCGATCCGCTGCGGGACTATGGCCCTCCCTCGCTGGCGCTGCCGCCGCTGAGCGGACCGGAGCGCGCCGAGCGCCAGCTTCTGCGCGCGCTGTTCACGGCGGATTGGCGCACGTTCGTCCTCGGCCGTGTCCCGCCGGACCTTTTCATCTCGCGACAGGCGCGCGAAGTCTTCAACCTGGCGGCGCGCACTCCTGCCCGCGAGGACGGCTCGATCGATCCGGCGGTGGTCTTCCGCGAGGCCGAAGTGCTGGATGAAGCCCGCGAGCCCCTGCCCGCCGAGCCGGACCCAACCGCATCCGAAGCGCTAGCGCGGGCCGCGAACGGCGACGCGGCCGCAGGGCAGGGCGCCGATTTGGCCGATCTGGCGGATCCGCTCGATCCGCCAGACCCGGCGACGCCGACCGAAGGCCAGCCCGCTGCCGCGGACCTGCCCGACGTGCCGAACGCGCAATGGACCGATCGCGCCGGATCGTCCCCCGGCGGCGACGAACCGCCCGCCGCGGCGGCCGAACGCGCCGCCAATTCGCAATTCTCGCGCAGGCCGACTGCAAAAACGTCCGATTTTATTCGCGAGGTGTTGGAGGACTCGCTGTCCGTAATGTCGAATGAACCGCTCAGTGAGGCAGCGCTGAACGATTGCATTCGTCGCCTTCAGATGCACCGCGAAGAGCAGACGATACGGAATCTGCTCGACAGGCTGAGCCGTCCGGACCTGACGCCCGAAGAGCGCCGGTCCGCGTCGCTGCTCTACCACGAGAAAAAGCGCCAATCACGGGGATCACCGCCGGCCGTTGAAGACGACAATGGCTAGCGCCCGACCGGAACTTCAGGCAAAAGGGGAGTGATCAGCGTGGGCATGACCAGCGTGGCCGTGCAGACGGCCAACAGGGTGACTGAGCTGCGGCGCCTGCTCGCTCAGGGCAAGGACCGGGGATTCGTCACCTTCGATGAGATCAGCAGCAGCCTGGTCCAGGACGATCTGGACACGACCCAGGTGGAGTACCTGCTCGAGATCTTTGCCCAGGAAGGCATCGAAATCGTCTACAAGATCGCGACGGCGAAGGGATTCGCGCCCAGCCTCGCCGTGGAGGAGCTTCCCGCCGAATCCGTCGTCAAGGAGGTTGAGGCGCACGTGCCGGAAGATATGGCCGCGTTCGAGGCCCTTCCGCTGGACGACTCCGTGCGCGCATGGCTCCGCGAAATCGGCAAGACCCCGCTTCTCTCCGTGGACGAGGAGACGCGCCTCGCGAAGCGCATCGAGCGCGAGCTGGAGGACCCGATCTCCGCCAAAGTCGCGAAGGATCGCCTTACGCAGGCCAATCTCCGCCTCGTCGTCTCCATCGCCAAGCGCTACAGCGGCCGCGGAATGTCGTTCCCGGACCTGATCCAGGAGGGCAATCTCGGCCTGATCCGCGCCGTCGAGAAGTTCGACTACCGCAAGGGCTACAAGTTCAGCACCTACGCCACCTGGTGGATCCGCCAGGCCATCACCCGCGCAATTGCCGACCAGGGCCGCACCATCCGCATTCCGGTCCACATGGTCGAGACCATCAACCGCCTCATCAAGACCACCTCCCAGCTCCTCCAGGAGAACGGCCGCGAGCCCACCATCGAGGAGCTGGCCCGCGCCCTGGACCTGCCCGTGGAGCGCGTCTCCGAGATCATCCGGATCGCGCCGGAGCCGCTCTCGCTGGAGACGCCCATCGGCGAGGAGGAGGACAGCCACCTGGCTGATTTCGTCGAGGACCGCGACGCCCGCTCGCCAGCCGAATTCGCCTCCCACTGCATCCTGCGCGAGCGGATCGACTATGTTCTGGCGCACCTGACCGGCCGGGAGCGCGAGGTGGTCATGATGCGCTTCGGCCTCGAGGACGGGTGCCAGAAGACGCTCGAAGAGGTGGGCAAGCATTTCCGCGTGACGCGCGAGCGCATCCGCCAGATCGAGGCGAAGGCCCTCAAGAAGCTCCGCAACCCCCGCTGCAGCCGCCATCTGCGCGCCTGCATCGAGTGGCAATAGCGCGCGACCAGTTCCGCAACATTGGGAAGGGCAGGCCGGCGGCCTGCCCTTTCTCTTTCGGCCGGCGACTCAAGTCGCGCCTGACATAACAATTGTCCGCCTGCGCGGACACCAGCGCGGGCTTGTCGCGGTCATTATTATTGTGCGGACTGCCGGCCTTGTCGGCGCAGGCCGACGACGGTTTTGTCAGGCGCGACTTTAGTCGCCGGCCAACTCAGATTTCTTTCTGCAATGCCCGCGCGCAGCATCTCGGCCGGATCGCCGCCTTGCCCTCCGCCCGCGGCGCGCAGCAGCTCCGCATTCCCGACGGCGGGCTGCCGCGCTCCACGCAGAAGCGTCGTCCTCGCCGTCTCCCTCCGCAGGCGCTCTTCGATCGCCGCACGGGCCTGCGCGGCGGCGTTCCGCACGGCCCAGTCGGTCCAGTACTGCGGCGCGCGGCTGATCGCCGGGATCGCCCGCGCATCGCCGATCTTCTCCAGCGCATTCAATAGAACGACCACAAAGCTGCACTGGTTTTCCGGTGCGGCCCCTCGGTAACGGCACTGCTCCGTTAGCATTTCTGCCAGGTTCGACACCGTCGCGCCGCCAAGCCATCCGTAGTGCTCCGGCGTCAGGCGGGGCAGGATGGCGCGGAGCGAGACGCTTGCCACGCGCGCCATTTCGAGGTTCCGTCCCAGCCATATCGAGGAGAGCGGCTCGATCGCCTCTACGTCCCCCAGCCGGCCCAGGCCGAGCGCAGCGAAGAAGTGGACGCCTTCGACTTCCCGGCATCGGCGCCACCGCCGCGCGAAGTGGTACGCTGCGCACGATCCGACCAGAACGGCCGAACCTACGTAGCAGGACAGCTTCCAGAGATTCGGCGTCCTGGGCGGCAAGATGAAGTACGCTGCCGCGGCGGCGAAGAATGCGAGCAGTATGCACCGGCCAAGGGTTCGGGACGCGGCCTCTCTCTGGTCCCGCGGCGCCGTGGCGGGATCGAACCGCAGGACCTCTCGCAGCGCTCGGGCCGCCCGCGCGCAGTCCTCACTCCGAACGGCCGGCAGGCCGAGCAGCCAGGCGCAGATCAGCGACCGGGAGCGGCTGCCGGTGCGGTAGAGGTTCAAAGCGTCCAGCGCGATCTCGAAATCGGCTGGCGTGTAGCGGCCGGACACGAACGCCTGCACCAGCGCGCCGGGGTAGTCGCGGGCGCGCCTGCTGCCCAGCCTGGCCTCGTTGAGCAGGCTCTTCATGCGCACTTCAAGGTCGAGTGGAAGCTCGTCTTCAGCCTGGTTGTCGCTCACCGGCTTGCCCTGTCCAACAGCGGCTGCGTCCCGCTGAACCGCGCAATAATCGGCGTCGGCGCCGCACCCATGCGCCCGGCGGTCGCCCGCTCCGTCGTGTACCACGTGCGCGCCTATCCTGCGCCGTCGCGCCGCGCGGAGGTTCGCGGCGTGGCGACCGCCGGGCGGAGCAGGCCGTCCGGCTGTGCCGGCGGCTGTCCGGCCGCGGCGCGAAGGAGGTCGCTGTCCGGCACGGCAGGCTGGGCCGTTCCGCGCAGCAGGGTAGCCCGGGCCGTCTCCTGCCGCTGCCGCTCCTCGAGCTGTTCGAGCGCCCGCGCTGCGGCCTCGCGGACGGAGATATCCTTCCACAGGGTGAGACCGTGTTCGATCAACGGGATTGCGCGCTGGTCCCCGACATTTCCGACGGCTGCCAACACCACGGCGGTAAACGCGCTCCTGGCGCTTCCGGGAGCTAGCTCGCCGCGGAATCCTTCACGCAGAAAGTCACAAAGGGACGGGATCGTGGAGGCGCCCAGTTGGCCGTAGTGATGATGGGTAACGTGCGGCAAGATCACCCGCAGCGACTGCCTGGCCATCCGCGCCGTAAAATGATCTCGATCGCGGCAAGCCCCGGACAGCGCGCCGATCGACTGCACGTCCTGAAGCCGGCCCAGGGCGTGCGCGGCAATGAACCGTATCTCGTGAATCCGGCCGAATCGCACCAGGGGCAGGAGGCAAACGAGGACTACCGCAATCCAGGATGCCGCGACCGAAACGAGGTATACCGCGAAATCCCCGAGTAGGTGGAGCTCCACAAGCCACTCAAGCGCGAACAGCAATATCGGGATAAGCGCCAGCAAGCGGACAGCGGTCAAACCGATGGTCCGAAGACGTTCGCCGCGAGTCTGAGACTTCCGCCGATCATACGACAGCGCCTCGCGAAGCGCGCGGGCAGCCCTGCTCCGGTCCGCCGCGCGAAGCGTGGGGAGACCGAGAATCCAGGCGCACAGTTGGGAGCGCGGTCCAATTCCCGCGCGCCTCAGATCGACGGCGTCGATCAGCTCGTCGAGCTGCGCGGATGTGTAGCTGCCGGACGCGAAGGCCCGCACCAGGTCGGCCGGGTAGCAGGCGCGCCGCTTGCACCGCGTCTCCGCTTCCACCAAGACGGACTTCAGCCGCGCGTCGAGCTCCCAGGGCAGGCCGGCGCCCAGCGCAAACGCATCCGTCGACCCGGTCTGGGCCGCATGCTGCGCGTTTGCGCCGGCGGTCGGGCACGGCAGATTGGCTGGCGCGGCAGCCGCGACTGCCGGGCCGGTCCGCCCGCTGACGGGACGCCGATCCCTCGTCTCCTGGCTCGCGTGAACGGTGGACATCGGAGCGGGGCTGCCGCCGACCTACCGCGCCGCGACGCGCCGCGCCGGGCTGCCGCCGCGATGCGCGCTGGAGGCCGCCGTCGCCATGATTCTGTTCGGATAGAAGCCGCCCTGCTCCATTGCGGCGAGCATCGGGACCAGGTCGATCTTCATTCCGGGCTTCGGGTTAAGCGTAACGGTATCGTCGGACACCTTGATCGAATCGACGTCCACGGATTCGAGCTTCGCCGCCGCGAAGGCCTTCGTCAGGCCGGTCCGGCAGGTGCCGCAGCAGAGGTGCGCGATACCCATCGTCACGGGGCCGCTCACGGGGATGGTCCGCGCCGGGAAGCCGCTCTTGCGCAGCGCCTCGATGGTCGGGAGCAGGTCGTCTCCCTTGGGCGAT
>DATGJU010000150.1:0-19658 GCA_035295045.1 Chthonomonadaceae bacterium | reverse complement strand
GCCGGGACGCAGCACCCAGAACATGGCATGCTCCCACGGGCTGAACGCGGAGACGCCCCAGCCGCGGTAGGCGCGCCAGTTGGCCGTGATATACTCGCCGAAGACCGGGTTGCGCTCCGCGAATCCGCCCGATCCGAGCTGGTTCGGGTAGTCCCAGCGGTGCCAGACGCGGCCGGCGCGAAACTGAGCCGCCTCCCAGCGCAGGTTGGCCTTCTCCTTGTCACTGATGGCATAGGCGCGATCACCGAAGATCTGCGCGTCCCATTCGGCCAGGCAGAACTCCCACGGCACCACGGCGCTGCCCCACTCCCGCTTGCCCTTGTACCAGCCGCGGTACATCGCCCAGTCCCATGAGAAGGGCACGCCGTACTCGCACAGGAAGACCGGCTTCACGCCCGTCGTGGCCCAGTGCTCAAACCAGTCGCACAGCTCCTGGACGGGTGTGAAGTTAACATAGAAGTTGCTCGTGTGCATCGAGCTCAGATTGCCGGACGAGTGGTGATAGACGATCCGCTCCGGGTCCATCGTCTTGACGATCGCTTCGGCGCGCAAGGCCAGCTTCGCGTTGTTCTCGCCCCATGATTCGCGCGGCGCGTGGATCCCGTCGATCATATCCGGGTTCATATCCTCGACGTAGCTCGTCGCGTTGTGGCTCATGGCGTAGGCCACCACGCTCGGATGCGCCTCTGCCGTCCGGACGTAGAACGCGGCATGGCGGGCGTAGCCGTTCTCGGCGTCGGCGTTCGGCGCCTTCCAATCGTAGTGCGAGAAGTGCGGCTGCGAAAGCGCCACGAGCATGCCGCAATCGTCCGCCGCGCGCAGGATGTCGTCGAAAAGGAGGTGGGTGCCCGGCTCGCAGCCGTAGTTGTGCGTGTAGACGAAGTTGATGCCGAAGCTCTTCATCCGCGCCATGGTTTCTCGCGCGCCCGCGTACGTTGACCATGCCGCGCCCACGCCCGCGTTGTCGATCGGTATCGCGGAGAGATAGATGCGCGAGCCGTTCAGGTAGAAGTCCCTGCCCTGGATGACGAACTCGCGGAAACCAAACCGGCGCGGAAGCGCCACGTCCGCCACCTTGCCGCCGGCCTCGACCAGCGACACATGTGCCGTGTCTTGGTGACCCGGCGTGTTCAGGTCCCAGAGCCTCGTCGGCAGCCACCTCTCCCTGAAGGCGATCTCGCCACCCTTGAGATCCGCCGCCGTAAACTTAGGGCTGACGAACTCGCGCGCAATCGCGCCGGCATGGGCCTCACGAGGCGCGCGCCGCCCGCCCGTCCTGTTTGGAGCCACTTCGGCGGGCGCGACGCCGGCCGGATCAGGCTCACGGCCCTCGACGCGCTGTCTCGAATGCTCGGGGCCGTTGCCGCTGAACGCCGCCGCGCCCTCTGGAGCGGCCTCACGCACCTGGACTCGCAGCGTGTACGACCGGCCAGGCGCGAGGTCTGCCAGAACGGCGGCGACGCGGATCGACCCCTGCCGAACCGAGGTCGCTATGCGAGTGCGCTCGATCCGCGGCCCGGCCGGCGCCGAGGTTAGCCAGACGTCGCCGCAAAGGCCGCGCCGCGCCACCTGTCCGCGCACGTCGCGCGCGGCTCCCGTATCGGTATAGGTGGACATCACCGCCTTGAGCGGCAGCGCGGCGACCCGGATGGAGAGCAGGTGCTTCGATCCGGGCTTGCAGGCGTCGCCAAGCGGCAGCTCGCCGGCCGGAAAACGGATTTCGCCGACGCGGGCCCCATCGATAAACACCGTCGCGAGCGAGTTTACGACCTCCGCAGATAGCGCGATAGATCGGCCGCTCCAGCCGGCCGGAATCGCGACCTCGCGCTGATACCAGGCGGTAGTTACGTCGGCAAGCCGCTCGCCGCGCCAATCCGGGTGCGCGAAAACGGTCTGGCAGTCCTTCTGCAGATAGTCCGTGATGCCAGGCCACGCACCGGGCACCTTGAAGAAGCCCCAGCGGTCCGCTGGAACGCCGTCGGCGTCCTCCCGCGCAGGCTGCCAGCGCCAGAGGCCGTTCAGGCAGACGCGCTCGCGGGTCGGAGTCTTCTCGGAGTACGCCTGCGCCAGATCCCAGACCGCGCGAACACCGGACGGCAGGTCGGCATCCGCCGCGAGCGCGAAGACTGATCCAGCGGCCACTTCCGGACCGGACACGGGCAGCGCGAGGGCGCTTGCGGTAACGCTGGACCGTTGGAGCATCTCTCGCCGAGAAAGCCGAGGTGGTTTGCCGTTCATACCTCTCCTTTGACTGTGCGGACCGCCGCTCGCGACGCGGCCCCTCTGCAGAGTCGTCCCTGATAATCGCCATTCCTCCAGAGCGCGACGCGCCGCGGACCGACACCGCGTCGCGCACCGCGGCGGTATAGAGGTCTATTCTCGATGGATCGCGGACGCACCTGCGAAGCGATGGACCCGCACATACCCGGGCGCCGGCATCCGCGGCGCAGTGGGGAGGATTTGCTGAGGCGTCAGCGGTCGGCGGGGGCCGAAATAAGCCGGAGGGCATTCTCCGAGAAAATGCGAGACCGGACGTGGTCCGGCAGGTCTAGCGACTTCAGGACGGCCGACAGCTCGCCGCCGTAGAAGTCACGGCCGAAGAGCAGGCGGTCGGCGAAGCGGCAGAGGAACTCGCGCGCGTGGATCGGGTCGCGGCTGAGCGCGTAGCGCGCGGAGCCGGCGGAAAGATCGGCGAAGAGATTGGAATAGCGATCAAACAGGTCGTAGAGCCGGCCGCCGGGCGTAACCGGTCCCTTCGGATAGGGGCTTGGATCGGCGTCTGCGTCCCCGCTGATCTCTCGCCAGAAGCCAGGCGCGTGGCCGATGAACGTGGTCTCCGGGCAGGCGATCAGCGCGCGCTCCAGGTTCGCGACCGTGCCCCCGTACCAGCTCCTCTGATAGACAGGCTTACCGGTCTCCGCGTGCGGCAGGTATGGGACATCGAGATGAAGCACCACGGGGCACGAGTGCTCGCCCGCCTTGTGGAACACCTCGAGGCAACGCGGATCGTCGAAGGGCAGCCGAAACTTCCATTCGCCGCAAACGCGGACACCGTGAATCCGGTGCGCCGCCTCGAACAGGGCCGGCGCGTTGCCGGCCAGCGGGTGCGGGCAATATCCAACGACGAACCGGTCCGGAAAGCGCCCGCGCGCCAGCAGCAGGTCGCAGAGCGGGATGCCGGCATGGGTTCCGTCCGGCCGGCGGTGGAGCGGATTGAGGACGGAGTGGTAGTAGGGCTCGTCCTCGTGCGGCAGCACCTCCCAGCTCAGCAGCCACGCCACGTCGATCCCTTGCGCGTCCATGTCCGCAATCAGGCCGGCGTCGTCGCGCGCGTGCCAGAAGACGTGCTGATGCGAGTCGACGATCACGATACCGCCTCCGGCGCGATGGGTTGCGCCCAGCCAAACTGCCCGACGTCGGATGAAGTGTCCACGAGCGGCAGCCGGCGAGGTTGCCTTCTTGCGGATTTCACCATACGGTGGCTACTTTCGCTCAGCTGGCTCCAACTCCTTCGTCAGTCCGACGGGCGAGGATGAAAATGGCGGGCTGCCCGGCGCCTTTGCCGGACCGCCCGCCGCCGCTATGTCAATCCGAAGTTCGGAGTTGGCTCTATTATGCGACAGATGCGGCGCGCGCGCCGTGAGGCCGGTCACAGACTCGCTGTCAAGTTCGCCACTGCGGGTGAGGAACCGCGCGGAAGGCAGGATTCCGCGGCCCCGATCCGGCAATTTACCCGCAGAGGAGAGGCGAGCGCACCGGCCACGGGCGGCGCGCGACATTTATCAGAGGAGAACCGGCAATGACATGGCCACGCGCGCTCATAATGCTCGCTCTCGCGGCATCGGCCGTCCTTGCGGAACAGAGCGGCATCCAGCGCGGCAAGATCAAGCGAATTGAGCTGTCCCGGATGGAGGTGACAATCACCGCGGGCGGCGCCGATCGGACATTTACCGTTACGCAGGAGACGCGCATATTCGGCGCCGAATCGCTGCCGCTGGGCGACCGGTTCAAGACGCTGCACGAGGGTGAAGAGATCTTCTTCAAGCCGTCCACCCGGGACGGGCGAGTCGTCCTCGAGGGGATCAAGGCGGTCGATGGCCCGTCCCCGACGCCGGCGGCTGGCGCCCCCGCGCCGTTCGACGCCTCTCGCCTCAAGCCATTGACGGAGCTGGGCGCCGGCGCGTACCATGGCTTCCGCGGCGGCCTCTACCCGGATGGCAAGAACGACCGGCCGGCCGTGCACGAGCGCGCGGGCGTGGCGCTCGCGCGCACCGTCCGGCCCCTGGACACCGCCGGCCATCCGGATCCTGCCGGCAAGATCGCCCTCCTCTCCGTCGGAATGAGCAACACCTCGCAGGCGTCCGATGGCTTTGCCAGGCAGCTCGCCGGCTGCGCGGAGAGGAGTCCCAGGCTCGTATTCGTGAATGGCGCCCAGGGCGGCATGACAGCCAAGATGACCCAATCCGCGGAGGACGGCGGCTCCGGGCAGCGATACTGGAATGCGGTGGACGAGCGGCTTCGCGCCGCCGGCGCGTCTCGGGCACAGGTCCAGGTCGTCTGGATCAAACAGGCCGACGCCGGCCCGACGGAGGGCTTCCCGCGGTACGCCGAGACCCTCGAAGGCGAGCTGGGCAATATCGCCCGGACCCTGCATGCGCGATTTCCAAACCTGAAGCTTGCGTACCTGTCGAGCAGGACGTTCGGAGGCTTCGCGCGCAGCCGCCTGAATCCCGAGCCCTACGCCTACGAGTCCGGCTTCAGCGTCAAGTGGCTGATTGAAAAGCAGATCAATGGCGATCCACAGCTCAACTTCTACGCCGCCCGCGGCCAGGTGCGCGCTCCATGGCTAAGCTGGGGGCCTTACATATGGGCGAACGGCTCGGTCCATAGCACTCAGGCCCTGCCTAGCACGGAGGCGGACTTCGCGGGGGACGGTACGCACGAGTCGCCTGCCGGGCAGGACAAGGTCGGCCGGGCGCTGCTGCACTTCTTCCTCACGGATACGACCACGAGGCCCTGGTTCACCGCGACCCCGGTCGATAAGCGGTGACGCGTGACGATGCCTTCGCGAGGTGGCACGGCGAATCAAGGGTGGTCCCTGTTCGTCGCGTCGCCGAGCAGTGGACGACTCCGCGCAAGCGCCGCCGAGAAGCCGCCTAAACGCGCGGGGACAACCGCCCCGCACAAAGTCCGATCCCTCGGCGAGCCGCCGCGCATGCGCGGGATGAACTCGGTCGTGCCGGAGCGCGAGAAGCTCTGCACGGGCGTTGCCGCGCAGGCGTGGCTTAAAATCCGGTGGTCCAGCTGGATCCAGCAGGCCGCGTCACCGTGAGGCGCGCGTGGCCCGAGCCGCCTATTGACTGCGGCGAGAGCGACGCTTGGAGAGAATGAGCGGCATCACCCCCTGCCGCCCGATCGCGCCGTGGAGTCCTGGCTGCGGCCCTTCCACTGGCCGCCACGCCCACAATGATGCCGCCACGCGGACAGGCAGGTTGCGTAGAGGTACATGGTCGCGGTCAACGGCAGCAGCGGCGCGAAGAAAAGCGGCTGCCGGTAGAACCGGACCATCGGCGCGTAGGCGATCGCCATGAGCAGCCAGGCAACGGCGCCAACCGCCGCGGACGGCCCGCGGGCGAACAGAAGGAGCGGCGGCGCGAGGTAGACCAGACAAAGGCCCGCGACGCAGCCCGCCAATCTCGCCGGAGAGTAGCCGAGCTGCGTATAGGCCGTGCGGGCGACCATGTGGACGATGTCGCGCAGGCGGCCGTAGCCGCGCGTGCTGACGGACGCGGCGCCGAGGCCGAGCCAGATGCGATGGCCGCCGCGCTTCACCGCCCGAGCGAGGGCGCAGTCGTCGATCAACTCGCCGCGGATCGCGGCCAGGCCGCCGATCCGGTCCAGCGCGGATCGGCGGAGCAGCATCGTGCCACCGGCCGCCGCGGCCAGCGAATCCGAACGGTCGTTCGCGCGGCGGAACGGATAGAGCATTCGGAAAAAGAAGACGAACGCCGGAATCGTCAGCCTCTCGGCAACAGTGCGGCACTGCAGCGTGACCATGAGCGACGCAAGGTCGAGGCCGCCGCTCTCGGCGCGAGCCACGAGATCGCGAACCGCCGAGGAACCGTGGCGGACGTCCGCATCGCTGAACAGTACGTACCGGGCAGGATCGCCTGCCGGAACGCCGTGCGAGATGCCTTCGCTCATCGCCCAGACCTTGCCGGTCCAGCCGGGCGGCAGCGAACGCGCGGCAAGGACCGTCAGCGCGCCGCGCCGGCCGAGCGATTCGGCGAGGGCGACCGCGCGCTCGACCGTCGCATCTTCGGAGTGGTCGTCGACCAGCACGATGCGGACTTCACGCGCGTAGTCCTGGCCCCAGAGCGAACGGAGCGTCTCCGCGATCCCCTGCCCCTCGTCCCGCGCCGGTATCACCACTACGACTTCCGGCCACTCCTGCGGCTTTGCTGCCGGCGCCGGCCGCTCGATGCGCCAGAACCCGGCATTCCCGAACAGCAGCCACAGCCACGCGATCAGCGCGGAGACGGCAATCGCCAGCCAGAGTGCGGACAGGGTCATCGTCGATCGCTCGCAGGCCGGGCGCCCGCATGCGCGACTCCCCGACCGGCCGGGCCGATACGAATCGCCCCCGCCTCGGATCGAGCGCTGCCGAACTGACGAATCTGGATGACCAATCGTCTGCCGCCTCAGGGGGATTGTCCGGTGGATCGAGCGGGCACGCCGCTCCGTTCAGGAGCATGCGCAGCGCAGCGTGCGCCCCTCCCGACAGGCCGGCCCCGTCGTCCGCGTCCAGATCGCCGGGCGGGAGTATTCTACCCTTGTTCCGTAGGCGGCAGCGACAGGCAATTAGAGGTCCCCGGCACTGCGGCGTCGAATACCCGTGCGTCCACAGTTGGCCGGCAGGAGCAGAGGATGGCGACGGACCACCAGAACGCGCGATCGTACCTTGGCGCCCTGCTGAGCGAAGCGGGCGAGGCCGAGATTCTGCGCAGACTCGAGCCGAAGATCGGAGATCCGTCGCCGCGGCTTGCGGGCGCGACGCACAACACCCCGCGCGCGATCGACGCTCGGCACTGCGCCGCCGGACTGACGGAGGAAGCGCGCGCCAGCCTGCTGGACGCGCGTACGTATGAACAGCGCGAGCTGTACGAGCGGCATATCGAGAACTTTATCGGCACTGTGAAGTTGCCGGTTGGATTGGCCGGGCCGCTGCGCGTCAATGGCCTGTTCGCGCAGGGCGACTACTATGTCCCGCTGGCAACCACCGAGGCCGCATCCTACTCTCGCGGCGCCGCCCTCATCAGCGAGGCGGGCGGCTGCGCGGCCGCCCTGCTGAATGAGGGCATTCGGCACGCGCCGGGCTTCGCGTTTCGCTCCATTGCCGATGCCGGCCGGTTCGTGGCTTGGGCTCTCGACGCGCGCGACACGTTTGCATCGTGTGCGGCCTCCACGACGCGGCACGGGACGCTCGCCGACATGCAGGTGACCGTGGAGGGCAATCGCGTCTACCTAGCGTTTGAGTTCACCACGGGCGACGCGGCCGGTCAGAACATGGCCACGCTTGCGACCGATGCCATCTGCGATTTCATCGAGAGGGAGTGTCCGGTCCGGCCGGAGTACCATTTCCTGGAGACGAACCTCTCCGGCGACAAGAAGGCGAGCGCGCAGTCGTTCGTCAACGTGCGCGGCCGAAAGGTGACCGCGGAGGCGCGCCTGCCCGCGGATCTCGTCTGGAGGAGGCTTCACACGTCGGCGCGTCGCATGGCGGACTACTGGCGGATGTCGGCGATCGGCGGCGTGCTGAGCGGAACCATCGGAGTGCAGGGGCACTACGCGAACGGTCTCGCCGCGCTCTACATCGCCTGCGGGCAGGACGCGGCGTGCGTCGCGGAATCCGCGGTCGGCGTTACGCGGATCGAGGAGGCGGACGACGGCGGCCTCTACGCCGCGGTCACGCTGCCGAACCTGATCGTCGGCACGGTCGGCGGCGGAACGGGCCTGCCGTCACAGCGAGCCTGTCTTGAGAGCCTGGGCCTCGCCGGACCGGGCAAGGCCCACGCCTTTGCCGAGCTTTGCGCGGCCGTCGCGCTGGCCGGCGAGCTTTCGATCATCGGGGCGCTTGCGGCAGGCCAGTTTGCGCGGGCGCACCGGCGGCTTGCGCATGGCCGGAGCGGACCGCGTGACGGCACGCAGGGCGCCGCTGGCGATGAACAGACAGCGCCGTGAGCGTCGGCCCGGCGCGCTGGTGGACGTACCAGCGCGAGCGATTTCCGATCTTCGCGCACGGGCCGCTCGTCGCCGCGTTCAGCTTCTCCGGCGTCTGCTACTCGCTGCTGCTGCGCGGACAGCCCGGCCCGCCCTCCGGCCGCGCGGTGGTTACGGCGTTCCTTACCGCGCTGCTGTTCTTCCTGCAGCTCCGCATTGTGGACGAGTTCAAGGACTTTGAAGAGGACAGCCGGTTCCGGCCCTACCGCGCCGTGCCGCGCGGGCTCGTCCGTCTGAGAGAGCTCGGCGCCGCCGCCGCCATAGCGGCCGCGATTCAGGCCGCGCTCGCGGCGTGGCTGCAGCCGGCCATGCTGCTGCTTCTCCTGCCGGTCTGGCTCTACCTGGCGCTCATGGGCCGCGAATTCTTCGCGCGGAAGTGGCTCAAGTCGCATCCGTTCACGTATATGTGGACGCACATGGCGATTATCTCGCTCATCGATTTCTACGTCACGAATTGCGACTGGCGCGCGGCATCCGCAAGGCCTCCCGACGGGCTAATATGGTTTCTTCTGGTAAGCTTCTTCAACGGGATCGTACTCGAGATCGGTCGTAAGCTTCGAGCGCCGCAGGATGAGGAGCCGGGCGTAGAGACGTATACCGTCCTATGGGGCCTGCGTGGCGCGACTGGAGCCTGGCTCTGCGCTCTCGCGCTCACCGCCGCGTTCGCATGTCTGGCTGCCGCGCGCATACATTTCCTGGCGCCCGCCGGATGGCTTCTGGCCGGGCTGCTGGCGCTCTCCGGCGTGCTCGATGCGAGGTTCCTGCACCAGCCGGTCACAAAGCGAGCCAGAGCCATCGAGGCCTTCTCGGCCGCCTGGACGCTCGTGATGTACCTGAGCCTCGGCGCGGCGCCCTGGGCGCTGAAGAGGCTTCCGCGCATCTCCGGCCTGCCGGCGCCGCAGCGGGAATGGCGACGCACTCTGAAACTAACATCGAGAGAGTCGACGGATGACATTCATTCTCTGGCCCGATGGCACAGGACGTGATGCGGATTTCGGCGGCAAGGCCCGCGCCCTCGCAGAGCTTCAGCGCAGTGGCCTGACCGTGCCTGCCTGGTTCGTTCTGACTCCGGAGGCGTTCTACAAGAGCCTCTCCTTTTCGCAGGAGCAGGCGATCGGGTCCGGCGACACGCTGGGCGCGGCGATCACGCTGCGTGGCGAAATCCGGCTCGCGGAAGAGGCGGCCGGCGCGCTCGCCGAAGCGCTCCGCCGACTTGCGCCGGACGGCGGGCTGGTGGCCGTCCGATCGTCCGCCGCGGAGGAGGACGGCGCGGACCGCTCGTACGCCGGACAGTTCGATAGCTTTCTTTCCGTGCCGGCGACCGTCGAATCCGTCGGCGACCGCGCTGCCGCGGTGTGGCGCTCCGCGTTCAGCCAGCGCGTCCTGGCCTACCGCGAACAGGCGGGCCTGACGGCGATGCCGAGGCCTCCCGCCGTCCTCGTGCAGCTCATGGTCATGGCGGACCGGGCCGGCGTCGCGTTTGGCGCCGACCCCGTAGCTGGCCGGCGCGGTGTCGCCGTGATCGCGGCCGTGTGGGGGCTGGGCAGCGCGCTGGTTTCCGGAGAATCGGACGCGGACACCTACCACGTCGATCGGACCGGCGCAATAACGCTGCGCGAGATCGCCACGAAGCAGACGGCGCACTGCCCTTCGCCCGACAGTCCGAACGGCGTGCTGCCGGTCGCCGTGCCGGATTCGGAGGCGACCCGGGCGGTGCTGTCGGACGCGCAGGTTCAGGAGGTTGCGGCGCTTGCCCGGCGCGCGGGCCGGCTGGCAGGCGCGCCGCGCGACATCGAGTGGGCGATCGAAGCCGGCAGGCTCTACCTGCTCCAGTCGCGGCCGATAACGGCGCTCGCCTGCCTGCCGGACCCGGACGGCGAGCTGAACATATGGGATAACAGCAACATTTCCGAGAGCTACAACGGGGTCACGACACCGCTGACGTTCTCGTTCGCCCAGCGCGCCTATACCGAGGTCTACCGTCAAATGTGCAGAACGCTCGGCGTTCCGGAATACGCAATCGCCGCGAACGACAACACTTTCCGGCACATGCTGGGCCTGATCCGCGGACGAGTCTACTACAACCTGCTCAACTGGTACCGGCTTCTGGTCCTCCTGCCCGGCTTTGCGGTCAACCGGCACTTTATGGAACAGATGATGGGCGTCCAGGAGGCACTCCCCGCAGAGATCGCGGACCGGCTGGTGGAGGATGCGCGCGGCGCGGACGTCTGGGAGCGGCTCCGCATGGCGAGCACGGCGCTGACCATGGCGGTGAACTATATCGCGCTCCCGGATCGAATCCGCCAGTTCACTGCCGACCTGGACGCCGCGCTATCGGACCCGGACACGCCTCTCGACGTGATGCGGCCCGAAGAGCTGGCCGCAGTCTACCGAAACATGGAACGGCGGCTTCTCACGCATTGGGATCCGCCGCTCGTGAACGACCTCTTCGCTATGATCTTTTACGGCCTGCTGGGCCGGCTGACGGAGAAGTGGTGTGGCGACGCGGACGGCTCGCTTCGCAACACGCTGGTCCGCGGAACCGGTGGCATGGTGAGCGCCGAGCCGGCCGAGCGGGTGCGCGAGATGGCGTCGCTCGCCGCGGGCGACGGCGAGCTTGCCGGCCCGCTGCGGACCGGCGACCCCGCGGCCGTCGCCCGCGCGATAGATCGGCGCCCGGATTTCAGGAGGCTCTACCGCGCGTACCTGGATCGGTTTGGCGACCGGTGTATGGAGGAGCTGAAGCTCGAAAGCCCTACGCTGGCCGACGATCCGACTCCGCTCCACCGCGCCATCGGCCGCCTCGCCGTGCAAGGAGGAGCTAATCCGCAAAGTTCGCAGAATCCCAGACCGGACACACAGGGCGGGGAGCAGGAGCGCGGCTCGCCCGAACACGCGCGCTCGGACGGGAATCCCGCACCGGCACAATCCAAGAAACCTGCGGATAGAGCGGCTTTGAGCGGCTGGCGGCGGATCGCCTTCAATTGGGCCCTGAAAAACGCGCGGGACCGTGTGCGGGACCGCGAGAACCTGCGGTTCGAGCGGACGCGGCTATTCGGCCGGGTGCGACGAATATTCGTGCAGATCGGCCAGCGGCTTTCCGCGGACCACGTTCTGGACGCTCCGCGCGACGTCTTTTACCTTGCCGTCGACGAAATCCTCGGCTTCATCTCCGGAACCTCGGTCTTCACCGATCTTCGAGGCGTAGTCGCGGTCCGAAAGCGCGAGTTCGAGGGATACCGCGCCGAGCCTGCGCCGCCCAGCCGGTTCGAAACGTGCGGAGCGGTGGCCATCGGCCAGCCGGCCCGGCCGGCGGGCCGGCCCGATACAGGCGAACCCGGGGCGGGCGAGTCTCGGACGCTGAAGGGCTTGGGCTGCTGTCCCGGCTTGGTGCACGGGCGCATCTGCAAGGTGGAGGATCCACGCACTGCGGAGATTCCACCGGGCAGCATCCTCGCGGCGGCGCGCACGGATCCAGGCTGGGTGATGCTGTTCCCGGCAGCCGCGGGAATCCTGGTCGAGCACGGCAGCCTGTTGTCGCACTCGGCGATCGTCGCGCGCGAGCTCGGCATTCCGAGTGTTGTCGCCATTCCCGGTTTGATGCAGACGCTCGTGGACGGAGAGCTCGTCGAGATGGACGGCAGCCGCGGGATAGTGCGCCGGCTTGCGGAGCGGCCGGCCGGGGGGCCCACCAGCAGGGCGCTGTCGGCAGCTCCCGGGACGGGGGCGCCGTCGCTGCACGCCAGCGCCGAGGGGGAGGTCGCAGTGCAAGGTCGCGCCCCATCGCCTGCGTCTGGATCGGAATTCGTCGTCCATTCCGAAGCGCCGGAGGTGAACCGCCCGATTACCACGCAGCCGGGCGCGGCGGCGACGCCCATGCCGCACGTCGTTACCGGGAATACGGAAACGGAGGCGGCGCAATCCGCTCCCGGAATCGACGCGCAGGCGCGCGCAGAGGCTCTCGATGCCCATGCGGACTTGGCCGCGCCGCCGTTCCTGGCGGCGAACGTACCGCCTCTCTTCCTGCGGGCGGCGGCTTCACCGTCGATGGAGCCTCAAGCCGGCCCGAGATCGCTGCCAACTGAAACGGATCCGGTGGACGGCGCTCCGGAGGCGAACGAAGGCGGGCTGCTCAGCGGGCCGGTAGCGATGCGGACGGGACCGGTTTCCGGCTTCGACGCGTTTGCGCGCTCCACACGCGAGGCGCCGCCCGATCCCAGGACAGCCGCGCCGACTGACGCAATCGATAGTTCGAGCTCGGATTCCGGCCGGACCGAGGATTCTGCCGTGACCGGTACGCCTGGACGCCGGCGCAGTCGCCGCGCCGCGGCTTCGGTCGAAATGGACGCGGCCGCGCAGAATGCTCCGGCCGATTCCGGGCAAGGCGCGGCGCCGTGGTGGACGCAGGAGGAGGCCGAAGCAGACAGCACGGTGGGAGTCCGCGACCAGGCGCATCGCGGCGAGCGCGACGATGAACGGCGCGGGCCGGCCCGCGATGCCTGATGAGGCCACGGCGGACGCGAACTTAATGCAGCTCCGCTATGCGCAGTGCTGGGAAGACGCCGACGTCCTGCTGGAAGGGCTCCACATCCAGCCCGGCGACAACTGCCTCTCGATCGCGTCCGCGGGCGATAACGCGCTCGCAATGCTCAGCCATTCACCGGGCCGGCTGGTCGCGATCGATCTCAGCGCGGCGCAGCTCGCGTGCCTTGAGCTGCGTGTCGCCGCGTTCCGCACGCTCTCGCACGCGGAGATGCTCCTGCTCATCGGATCGAGCGGCTCCTGCGCGGAGAGCGGCTCGAAGCGCGTGGACCCGTATCGCCGGTGCGCACCGCTCCTCTCCGGCGAGGCGCGCGGATTCTGGGATGCTAGGCCGCGGGTCGTCGCCGCGGGCCTCGGGTGGCTAACGCTGGCGACCGTTTTCCAGTGGCGGGACTTCGTCTACGCCTACGATGCGGCATTCGGCGCGCAGATGGCGATGATCGGCCTCGCCCGCCTTCGCCACCACTAGGTGGCGACCCGCGGCTCCGTGCTCATCCCGCTTGCCGCGGCCGTCGGATGGCTGCTCACAGCCGCGGCCCTGCTGCTCGTCCCGGCGCGGACCGCCGCGACGCGCTCGTCCGGGTGGACGGCAAGCGATTTCTCGCGATCGAGGCAGAGCCAGGCGCAAAGCCGGATGCCGCGCGCCTGAGGTCTCGGCTCGCGTGGGCGCAGCTCGATCGCGTCGTCCAAATCCGCTCGATTCCGGTCGACCGGCGGCACAATGCCAAGGTGGACTATACCGCGCTCCGGCGAGCCGTCTAGCGTGCAGCCTGCCGCGCGGCGGACCGCCGACGGCCCTCAGTCGGAGGGAGAAGCGATGATTATCGATGGTATGTACCACCTCGAGATGTGCGGGAGCTACTGGGACGGCCTCTTCGAGGAGGTGCTGGAGTACTACGAGGCCGCCAGGATCGACCAGGGCGTCGTGACCACGACCTGGACGCCGTCGCGAGAATCCAACGACCGAACCCGCGCGGCCTGCGTGAAGTACCCGGATCGATTCTACGCCTACGGGCACGTCCGCCCGGAGGACGATTGGAAAGGCGAGCTCAAGCGGATCACCAAGGAGTTCGGCTGGCACGGGCTGAAGCTGCACCAGGGCGAGCTGAAGCAGGCCGGGTCGGACATGGCCGCCACGACGCGCGAGATCCTGGAGTACGGCGCGGCCCTCGGCATACGGGTGGTCAAGATCCATCTGGTGGACTACGACGCGATCGAGACGCTGACGTGCGAATTTCCGCACGTGACGTGGATCCTGCCGCACATGGGCTGCTGGGGCCGGTGGAAGGAGATGCCGCGCTACTGCGACCTGGCGCGAGAGCGCGCCAACGTCTATCTCGACACCTGCGCCGTCGATGCCTATTTCGACTTCGGGACGGCGTTCGAGCGAGCCGGCTTCGACAAGGTGACGTTCGCTACCGACGGGCCGATGTTCAGTCCGCTCGTCGAGAAGGCAAAGGTGGACACGCTGCGGCTGCCTACGCCCTATCGGACGCCCTGCCTCACCGACGAGCAATACGGCATGATCATGGGCGGCAACATGGCGCGGCTGCTGAAGCTCCTATAGCGGCGCTGAAGCGCTGGACCGTTACTTGCCGATCCGAACAGTGACGAAGCCGTGCGCCTTGATCGGGACGCGCAGCAGGCCGTCCTGCCAGGCGGCCTCGCCCTCGATCGGACGCTCGGTCGGATCTAGCTGCTCCGCGCGGGAAAGGCCCGCGGTCAGGGCGGGATCGAGCGCGACTTCAGCCTCCGTATTGCGTCCGTTCAGCTCGACGAGCCGCAGGACGAGGCCGTTCCCATCCTCGGCCATCTTGAGCGCCGAGAGGACGACGTTGGGAGTGCGGACGCTCGCGAAACCGTGGCGGGCCGCCGCAGGGCCAGACTGGAGATTGGCCGGGATGACGATGAACGGATGGTTCCAGGCCGCGCCGAGCCGTGTAAGCGTGGCCGGGTCCTGCTCCTTGTCGTGGATGTGCAGGGCATAACGGACCGTCGAGCGGGCGACCTCCGGCGCGTGGTCCGGATCGAACGAGGAGCGGATCATCCGGAGGATCAGGTTGTTGCCGTCTACTGCATGGCCGTACTTACAGTCTTGGACAAGGGTGAGCGCGGCCGGCGTCGTGCTGCGGTCTACGGTATCGGCAACGCCCGCGACGTGCGCGTAGCGAAGCGTGGGCACTTCCGCGCCGTCCAACAGGTCCCGCTCGACAGCGCCGAAGGGGGCTTCGAACAGTGCCTTCGAGACCTCGATGTTCGACTCGAACTCAACGATCAGTCCCGGTATGCCGCGCTTCTGGTCGCCGATCTCGCGCCAATCGATGTCGGCAGTGAAGTCGATGCGCGGCTCGATACCGTGGATCATCATCGAAACGCGGACGCTGCTCTGCGTATTCGGAACCTCCAGTGTCCAATCGACCCGATAGCCAAGCGCTCCGCTTCCGTGAGGAACCGCGGTCCCCTGGTTTCGTGCCGCACCAACGACCTGAAAGCTTGTCGACTTTAGCGTTTCCTGCTCTGTTTCCAATCCGAGCGCCCACGCAGTCATGCCACGCGGGCGTTCGAGCACCTTTATCCATCCCCCAAGATGCCACCCGGTTGCAATCTTTGCGCCGGTCCGTTTATCGATCATATCGATCACGCCGCAGTGGTACCGGTCCACCCGGAACTTCAGGTGCGGCGTCTCGAACCACTCGTTGGGCTCGATCCGGACCGGGTTGGGCGGCGGGACGGCCGTGCCTTCGCAGAGGAGGTAGGTGCGATAGCCCAGCGCCGGCACGTCCAAGGCGTCGAAGGCAAATGTCAGCTTATCGTGGCCCCAGTCACCGCCCTTGCCCAGGAACATCGTGGCATGCGCCACGCCCGCGTCGTCCCGCGCGACGACGCGGCCGGGATCGAAATCCGTATCGTAGAGCGCGACGGTGACGCGCTCGGAGCGGGTCCAGGCGCAGGGATTGTAGACGACGAAGGGCAGGAAGCGCCTTCCACCGCCGCTGGCCTGCGAGTATCCCGTGTGCGCCGCGCCGATTCCCGCGCCCGCCACGAAGGGCGTATTGGCGCGGCCCTCCTCCACCAGGGCGCGCTCCTCGACGCCGACGGGCGTGTGCGGCAGCAGCGAAAGCGTGTCGATCTGCTCCGCAAGCGCGCGGCCGGCGCTGCGCTTGATCGAGCCGGTGATTGCGCCCACCTCCTGGGAGAGCGCCTGTGCGTGCTCCCGCGTCTCGCGGACCCCGGAGCCGGGCAGAATATCGTGGAACTGATTGAACAGGACGTTCAGCCAGGCCTCGCGGAGCGGCTCGGTGGGATACGGCCGGCCGAGGGTGCGCGCCGCGATGGCTGCCAGCGTCTCCGCCTCCTCCAGGTAGTTTTCGCCGAACCGGTTGCCGCGCTTGATCGCGCTCTGCGACGTATAGCAGCCGGTGAACTCGAAGTTCAGCTCATGCTTGAGAACGGGCAGCTGGTAGTCGGTCGTTGGTAGCCGGTCCATGCATTCGCCAGCTACCAGCAGCCTGCTGCCAGCTAGCTCTTGCTCGATGGCTTGGAAGTAGTGGACGGCGGTGCTGAAGGCGATCTGGGGGTAGATCGGCCACTGCTGGAGCTCGTGGTAGTACTCGATCTCCTTCCGGGTCGGGCCGCCGCCGTGATTGCCGATGCCGTACACGTTCAGCCAGTCGTGCAGGCCGGTTTCGCGGACGAAGTCGACCATCGGCAGCGCGATGTTGTCGCCGATATTGACGTAGCTGTTGTACCAGGTGCTCTCCCGGTTCACCAGCACGCGCGCGCCGTTGGGCGCCTCCCAGTAGAACAGGCGCGGACGCTCATCGCCGACGCGCGGGTGCTCGAAGCCTCCGCCCGTGCGACAGCTATAGTAGTACTTCACGCCGGCCGCGGCAAGGATGCCGGGAATGGTGACGGCGTGGCCGAATGTGTCCGGCTCCCAGTCCAGCGGCGTCTGGTCCGCGGTGAGGCCGAACTTCCGACGGAAGTAGTCGCGCGTGTAGAGCAGGTGCCGACAGAGCGACTCGCCGGACGCGAGGTTCTTGTCGCCCTCCACCCAGTGGACGGCGCTCACCTCCCAGCGTCCCTCCGCCACGCGCCGCTTGATCTCCTCGAACATCTCCGGGTAGTAGCGCTCGACCAGCGCGTAGACGGCGGCCTGGCTCTGCGAGTAGGTGAGATCCGGGAACTGCTCCATGAGGCTGAGTACGGAGGCGAAGGTGTCGTAGGTCGTCGCAACGGTCTCCGGCCAGCTCCACATCCAGTTCATGTCGATGTGGCCGTGGCCGACGCAGTGGATCCGATACGCCTTGGCCGCGCGCCCGATCGGCTCCATCTCCGCCTCGCCCGCCTGAACCGCCGCGACGAGCCCCTCGGTCGAGCGATGCGCCTCGTCCGAGGCGAGAATCGCGCCCGCGCGATCGATCGCGGCGACCCATCCGGCGGTCTCGGAGGCGGGCAGGGCGGCCGCAAAGGCGCGCGCGAACTGGATCTGCAGCTCCGCGCGCCGCAGCCATGCCGCGACCTCTTCAGCGGGCCGCTCCGCAAGCCGCCTGCGGAGGTGAGTCTTACGTTCGGCGTCCATCGTGCGCTCCTTCAACACCAAACACCCTACTCTCGCCCCGTCAGGAACATCCTGGATACGTTTGTCGCCGGCGGGACGCGCTGCGTGAAGCTGATGTAGACGAGCATGCCGGTCTCACGATCGTAGCCGAGGTCGGTCTGCTCGCCTGAATTCGCCATGGTGATCACGGTCAACGGCTTGCCCTGCGGCGTGCTTGCGGGCCGGCCGACACTCGTGACAATGCCGGTCGGCGCGTCGCGGTCGATCTGCTGGCCCGGCTTGAGCCGCGCGAGCGCGTCCGGACTGATCCAGACGCCGACGGTATGGCCCCCGCTGATCGCTTCGGATTGCGAGGTCTGCGGGGGCAGTCCGCGCCCGCCGCCGAAGCTGCTGGACTTGCGGAAGCGCACCCAGCTTGATCCGCGCGCGGCAACCGTCATGCGGGTGGAGGCGGGCAGGCTCAGGCCGGGAGCGCCGGGAACATACGTCGTGAGCGTGCCGCTGTAGTCCAGTGTGTGGAGGCCAGCCACCCACGAAGGCGCCGGATCGCTTGCCCAGGGCAGGTCCAGCGTGCGTTTCGCGACCAGCGTGGTAGTAACGAGGAAGGTGTTCGGCGTGTTCGAGCCCTCCGTGCGGCCATAAACCGGCGAGGGCGGACCGGTCGTCGCCGCCGAGTAGTGGATCATCAGGCCTGTGGCCTCTTCATAGACATAGGCCGTGTAGCCGCTGTTCGTGGTCGTGTGTATCCAGACGGAGGGCTTCGCTTCCGCGCCGATCTTGTAGGGCGCCCGATAGATGAAAAGCGCGCCCGTTTTGCGGTTAGCGAGCCTTTTGAGCGCCTCCGGGTTGACCCACAGGTCGCCCATCGCGCCGGGCGGGCCGCTTGCGACGCCGGTCGTAGAGAGTGACGCCGGCTGGCCTGGAATGAGCAGATAGGTGCTGGTCGCCAGCGAAACCTTGTCCTGGCCGGCGGCGATGACGTCGTAGTGCGTGATTCCCTGGCCGGCGCCGCCGATCTTGTCCGCGCCGCTCCAGTGCCGGCCGTCCGGGCTGACGAAGTTGCCTTCGGGATCCAGGGTCCACTGCTTGCCGGCGCCGGCCACCGTCGCGGAGGCGCCGTAGTAGCTAAGCCGGAGGCCCGGCTTGACCCAGGCCGGCGCGGGCGCGGATGCGACCTTCGGAAGAAGGAGCGCTAGTGGCCCGGCTCCGGCGTCGACAGGCGGCGCGGTTTGAGCGCGGGTAGCGGCGGCCGAAAGCGCGACGGCGGCCACTACGGTGAGCCATCCCATCACGATTTGCGGGAAGCGGTACATTGAGCCTGGCATGGCGTGACCTCCGATGCGGTAGCTTCAGGTGGCACGTTCATATTCCGGCATGTCCTGTAGATTTCCTTCGGGAGCGGGCGCGGGCGGCCGCGGGCCACCGGGCAGACTGCCGCCGGGCAGGTGGCAACGGACCGCCAGGCTGAACCCCGCGATGGGTTGCCGCCGGCCCGGGGCTGCCGGCGATCGACGGTAGACCGGCGCCGCGAAGGTGCGGACCGCCAGGGCGAACGTCGCGGTGGATTGCCGCCAGGGTGAACCCCGCGGTGGATTGCGACCAAGCGGTGGATTGCCGCCGGGCTGAACCCCGCGGCTGTGTGGCCTTCGGCCCATCGCCCGCCTGCGCGGGCGAGACCGGTTGCTCGCGCGGGCAGGGAATGCGCGTTGACCGCGCAAAAAAGGACGGTCCAGCCGATCGCGTTGCCCGCGCAGGCGGGGAATGAGCCGACGGCTACCGAGACACCGGGTTCAGCCGGTGGCAACCGCACGGCCGCCCCGCGGTGGATTGCCGCCGGGCTGAACCCCGCGGCTGTGTGGCCTTCGGCCCATCGCCCGCCTGCGCGGGCGAGACCGGTTGCCCGCGCGGGCAGGCAATGCGCGTTGACCGCCCAAAAAAGGACGGTCCAGCCGATCGCGTTGCCCGCGCGGAGTACGGCTGCCGGAAATGAAACGAGACCGGCACCCGAATCGGCGGTTATAAGCGCTCGTTGAGAGAATTCAGGGCGATGTTTTCTGGCCCGATCGCTCGAACTCGATTACGAGCTCGTTTCCGTCGCCCCACGGCTCGCCGGCGTATCCGCCCCAGCGGCTGGTGACACGGTAGCCGTGTGCCGTTACGAGCGCGTCGAGTTGGTCCGGGTACCAGAAGCGCATCGCGATCTTGAGCTCCGCTTCGTGCACGCGGGCGCCGTCCTTGCCGTAGCGCCGATAGACGATCTCGGGATAGACGACCA
>DATGJU010000149.1:0-7227 GCA_035295045.1 Chthonomonadaceae bacterium | reverse complement strand
CGCTCCGCCGATGGAGGCATTCTACGTTCCGAGCGTGGAGCGTGTCGTCGCCGCCGTGAGGTCCCTGTTCTAGAGGTCATCCATGCCGATACAGGTCCTGGCGCCGCCGCTTGGCACGAATGTGGAGACGCTGACGCTGCTCACCTGGTACAGGCAGGAGGGCGAGCAGGTGCTCAAGGACGAGCCGCTGTTCATGGTCGAGACGGACAAGGCCACTCTGGACGTCGAGGCGCCTGCGTCCGGCATACTGTGCGGCGTGACTGCGCGGGCAGGCGACCAGATCCTCGCGCTCAGGCCGATCGGGTACATCCTCCAGCCCGGCGAAGCGCCGTCTGGAGCGACCGATGGCCAGCGCGCGCCGGACGCGCCTCCCGCGAATGCCCCTACTGACTCTCAACTTTCGATGGCGCCTGGCGCTGTTTCGGGCACGGCAATCGAGGACAGACCATCGGCAAGCGCCCCGCCGGCGCAGGGAGGTGGAACGCCACGCGCCATTTCGGGCGAGGCGCTGCCTCCGAAGGGCAGCTCTTCAGTCGCAGCGGAAGGCCCCGCGGGTGATGTGGCCGCAACGCTCCGGCGCACGTTCATAAGTCCGCGCGCGAAGATGCTCGCGGAGCGGATAGGCCTGGGATGGCGGGAGCTCACCGGCAGCGGTCCGGAGGGCGCGATCGTTGAGCGGGACGTGATCAGGTACCGCTCAGGTCAAGCAGCCGGCGTGGCCGGGCCGCGCAGTGAACGCGAGATCGCCGGCCTGGAAGCAACGGATGTCGCCACGCCCGAACATTCCGTTGACGTGGTGCCGCTCGACGGAGTCCGCGCGCGCATCGCGGAGCGGATGCTGCACAGCGCCGCGTCCACGGCCCCCGTGACGCTTATGGCCGAAACGGACGCGACCGGGCTTGTCGAACAGCGCGCTCGAGCCGCCGCGGATGGCATGGCCGTCTCGTACAACGCGGTCCTCTTCCAGATCCTGGCCCGCGCGCTGCAAGAGCACCCGCGGATGAACGCAACGCTAGACGGCGAGACGATCCGCATTTGGCGCTCCGTTTCGATCGGCCTGGCCGTCGATTCGGAGGACGGGCTGCGCGTGCCGGTCCTCCGCGGCGTCGAAGCGCTCGGCCTCGCCGAGATCGAGCAGGCGATCCGCGCGGTGGTCTCGTCGGTCCGCGACGGCTCGATCCGGCCGGACCAGATGCGCGGCGGCACCTTTACGCTCACGAATCTCGGCATGTATGGCATTGACGGATTCACTCCTATCCTCAACACGCCGGAGTGCGCGATCCTGGGCGTCGGCCGAATCCGGGCGCGGCCCGCGGTTCTCGGCGGCGAGGTCGTCGTCCGGCATCAGGTCTGGCTCAGCCTTACATTCGACCACCGGCTGGTGGATGGCGCGCCGGCGGCGCGGTTCCTGCAGCGCGTTGTGCAGCTCGTCGAGGGGCGTGACGTGGTGATGGAGTGAGTGGGTGACGGGGGTGACAGGCGGCGGTACCTGCGCCTACCGCGCAGATTTCGCTGGGTGATAGCGTGGCTGCTACATCGCACTGTCCAATCTGCCATGCGCGGAAGAGGAATTGTGAGGAGAATTCGATGGCCCTGCTATTCGGCTCCGAGGTTTCGCGAGAGGCGCTTCTGGAGCGTGTCGGCGACGTTTCGCAGATCGCGCGAGTGAAGCCGTACCGCCTGGTCGAGGGCTTCGAGGACCAGCTTCAGGCGGCCGACGTGACCAACGGCAGCGGGCTGGAGTTCACCGTCCTGCCGGGGCGTGGTATGGATATCGGTGCGGCGCGTTACAACGGCCGGCCGCTCGCCTGGCGCTCGGCGGTCGGCGACCGGCACGCGGCGTTCTACGAGCCGCAGGGCGACGGCTGGCTCCGCAGCTTTGCCGGCGGGCTGCTGGTGACGTGCGGCTTGACGTGGCTCGGCGCATCGGGCGAGGACGAGGGTCAGCCGCTGGGGCTGCACGGACGAGCGAGCAGCCTGCCCGCCTCGTCCGTGCACTGGGGCGGCGCATGGATCGGCGACGAGTACGAGCTGACGGTCCGCGGCATGGTGCGTGAGGCGGTCGTATTTGGCGAGAACGTGCGGCTTACGCGCACGATCCGGACCCGGCTCGGCCAGCCCGCCTTCAGCATTGAGGACGTCGTCGAGAATATGGGCCATCGCCGCACGCCGCACATGATTCTCTATCATATCAATGCGGGCTGGCCGCTGCTCAATGCAAGCTCGCGATTCCACGCGCCGTCCGCCGCTGTCGAGCCGCGCGACGCCGACGCGGAACCGGGCGTCGGCGACTGGATGCGCATGCAGCCGCCGTCGCAGAACTATAAGGCGCAGGTCTTCTTCCACACGATGCGGCCAGCCGAGGACGGGAGCGTCTTCGTCGTGCTGGAGAGCGGGCCGGCGTCCGACGTTGCGCCGTTCGGTCTCTATATTCGCTACAACGCGAACGAGCTGCCGTGCTTCACGCAGTGGAAGATGATGGACCGTGGCGCCTACGTTCTGGGCATGGAGCCCGGCAATGCGCGCGTGATGGGCCGCGACGTGGAGCGGCGTGAGGGCCGCCTGCAGCACCTCGAACCGGGCGAAACGCGCTGCTACCGACTTGAGATTGGCATGATAACCGACACGCACGGGTGGAGAACCGGATCAGACCCGGACCGGGTGTAGAACGCACCATGTATGCGCAGCGGCAACCCGCCTGCGCGGCGCTCACGACGGGGCCGCCGGGAGCCTGGTTGCACGGCTACGAGGAGGGTCGCCATGAAGTACATCGTCCACTACGTGCCGCATAGTCACTACGATGCCGAGGTCTTCCTGACGCGAGACGAGACGTTCGAGATCGGCTACTCGGCCCTGCTCGGCGCTCTCGCGGCTATGCGCTCCGACCCGCAGTTCAAGTTCGCCCTGGACCAGACCTGCTATATCGAGCCGTTCCTCCGTACCTATCCGGAGGAGCGGCCGTTTTTCGAGCAGATGATCGCGGACGGCCGGCTGGAGATAACCTGCGGGATGCACGCCATGCCGGACGTGAACATACCGAGCGGCGAATCGTTCATCCGGCAGGTGACGCACGGCAAGGGCTGGTGCGAGCGGGAGCTGGGCCTGGACGTGCGATGCGGCTGGCTGCTCGACACGTTCGGCCAGCACCCCCAGATCCCGCAGCTCATGGCGAAGTGCGGATTCGACCACAACTGCTTCCAGCGGCTTGGCTCGTTCGATGGCCCGACGGAGTACTGGTGGAAGGGCCTGGACGGGACGAGGCTCTTCTGCCACTGGATGCGCTCGACCTACTGCGTGCTCTACTCCGCGCCAGGCAGCCTGCATGAGTTCCGCAAATTCGCCGAGGCGCGGCTGAAGCGGCTGAAGGAGCACGCCCTCACGCCGCACCTTCTGGCCGTCAGCGGCGCGGACCTCACTCCGATCCAGCCGCACGTTAGCGCGCTGTTCGCCGCCTACAACCGCGAATACGACGACGTCGAGTTCCGCATATCGACGCCGCGCGAATACTTCGACCTGATCAAAGGGAGCGCCGAGTTTCCCACCTGGGAGGGCGACCTGAATCCGGTGTTCCAGGGCTGCTACAGCGCACGCATCGCCGTAAAGCAGTGGAACCGGCGCGTGGAGACGCTGCTCGTCCAGGCTGAGATCGCCGATGCGGCGGCCGTCCTGCTTGGCGGGCGGTCGCAGCGTGATCGGATCGCCCAGGCGTGGGAGCCGGTGCTGTTCAACCAGTTCCATGACATCATCTGCGGTTCGCACGTGGACAAGGTGTACGCGAACACGATCGACCGGTTCAAGGCGTCGCACTCGGCAGGGGAGCAGTGCCTGAGCGCCTCTCTAGACGGAATCGAGGCGGAGATCGACACGGCCGGAGACGGCATCCCGCTCATCGTCTTCAATCCGCTTAGCTGGAACCGCGACGACGTGGCCGAATGCCGAGTCGGCTACTCCGCGAAGGACGTCTTCGAGCTGCAGGTCCAGGACTCGCGCGGCAATCGAATGGCCAGCGATCTTATCGCCTGCGAGCGGTACGAGACCGGCGGCATCAAGCGCGCGACCCTCCTCTTCATAGCGCGCGACGTGCCCGCTTTGGGATACGAGGTCTACCGCGTTTTGCCCGCGGATGGCGCGGCGCCCGAATCGAGCCTTCGCACCAACCAGAGTGACGCCTTCATGACCGAAATCCACACGGACGTCATCGAAAATGAGTTCTGCCGGCTGGAGATCGACGCCTGGAACGGGGCGATTACGAGCCTCGTGGAGAAGGCGACGGGCTGGGAGGTGATCCCGCGAGAGCGGCCGTTCGGCGGGACCGTCGTTCGCGAGCTGGACAACGGAAACTTCTGGGAATACAACGGCCACTGCAAGGGTGACGCGCTCTTCCCGATGAACCGCCGGCATGCTTTGCCGGCTGAGGGCGATGCGCGCGCGGCTTTCTCGCACCACTACGGTGGCGATGGCCGTGTCGCGAATGGGCGCGCGCGGCTTGAGTACCACATAAACTTCGCGTTCGGAAGCGGTTTCTTCGCGACTCGGATCCGGCTATACGCCGGCCTGCCGCGGATCGATATTCGGACGACCCTGATCAACCGGGAGGAGCGCGTACGGTACCGGATGGCCCTGCCGACGACGCTTTCGGAAGGCGCAGTGACCCAGGAGATACCATTCGGCGCGATCGAGCGGCCGGAGGGCGAGTTCGCCGCGCAGAACTGGGCGGATTATGGCGATGGCCGCCGCGGGGTCGCAGTCCTTAACCGCGGGCTGCCCGGCAACGCAGTCGAGGGCGGCGTGATGCTCCTCGCGCTGCTGAAGTGTACGGCGCTCAAGGAGGGCTACGGCGAGGTCGGCGGCTTCTCGAAGAGCACAAAGACGACGGACGGCTACGAGATCGACGTCCAGCACGCGTTCGATTACGCGCTGCTGCCGCATGCCGGCGATTGGCGCGACGCGGAGCTGGTCCGCCGCGGGCAGGAGTTCAACCAGCCGCTGGTAGTGCGCAAGGCACCTGTCCAGCCGGGCCGCCTGCCGCAGCGGCTGTCGCTTCTCTCCATCAGCGCGCCGAATGTTATCGCGACCGCCGTGCGCGCGACGGACGAGGGGATTGTGGTCCGCGTGTACGAAGCCGCCGGCCGGCGGACGGAGGGCGTGGTCCTGCGGGCGGCGGCGCAGTTCCGGTCGGCGGAAGAGGTGAACCTGATCCAGAAGGAGCCGCAGCCGATCTCGGTGGCGGTGGACGGCTCCGACATCGCCTTTGATATTAGCGCATTCGAGATCAAGACATTCCGGCTGCGCCCCTAACCCCCGGCCCCCTTCCCTGATTCGCTCGCTCCGCTCGCAGGGAAGGGGGGAGGACCAATACTTGCCCCTTCCCGCTTGCGGGAGGGGGTTGGGGATAGGAGAGCGAGATCACTTCGCTACTGCGGCGTCCGGGGCGGCCTGCGCAGGCGGCGGGACCGGGACGGCGCGGGCCATGGCCTTGAGCTTGTCGAAGTCGAAGCCGGCGGGGTCGGACTTGCGGCCGGCGGGAATGGCGATCTGCGCGTGGCTTACGATTCGCGCGTCCGGCACGTCGTAGCGGGATCGTACGAGGCGGATGATGCCGGCGACCGCCTGCATCTGCTCCTCCGAATAGGGGTCCACTCCGTCGTTCAGGTTGACCATCTCGATACCGACGCTGAAGTCGTTCACCTTGCCGACTCCGTCGAGCACGGACGCGCCGGCGTGCCAGGCGCGCTTTTCAATGGGCACCATCTGCACGACGCGGCCGTCGCGTCCGACCACGAAGTGCGCGGAGACGGCTCTTGAGGGCGTCAGGAAGATCTTTTCCGTGCCCTCGGTGGTCGGCTCGACGGTGGCGTGAATCACGATGCAGCTCACGGTCGCGCCCGGCGGCCTGTCGTCGCAGTTGGGAGACTGGACGAACGCGTAGGGAAGAGGTATTGGCGCGGGCGGCGCCTGCTGGGCGAGCGAGCGTGCGTAAAGGCCGGTCACGGCAAGCGCCGCCGTTGCGGCGACGGCGGCGACGGCCGCCCAGACCGAGCGGCCACCGGGCCGCGCCCGGCGTAGTGGCGCGCCGATCGCTCCGTCCGGCCCACTTGCGTCACGGCAGGCGGCCTGACTCGGCGAGGCATGGTGCATCAGGTCCATCGGCTGCTCTCCTCTTCATTCGACCGGCTTCGGGTTTGACTGGTCGTAATACCACGTAATATGCGGACTGGCCTTGATCTCGTCGGGAAACACCGCGGAATAAGCGGTCGAGGCCGCGTACGGATTCCACCAGTTGTGAATCGAGAACCAAACGAGATAGTGCCAGTCGTTGCTGTCGAGATCGATGCCCGCTTGCTTGTAGGCAACCCAGATAAGCTGCGAGCAGTAGAGTCCATCGTCGCAGTAGCTCTTGTCCCATGGCGGCCAGGTGTGATAGGGTGTCCGGCCGTCGGCGCCGTAGGCGCTCAGGGCGGCCATCGCAAGCTGCTCGGCGCGGGCCGGCGGAATACCGTTGACGTGGCCGAGCGATACGTGGAGGCCAGCTCGGGTCCACTTCTTGCCGATGATACTCGTCCGTACGCCCAGCGAGGGGCTCTGCGCCTCGAGTATCCAGTGCTGGACGCCGCCCGTGCGTGGTTTCGTCGCGCCGAGGTAGATCGCCGTGTGCGTGCAGTTCTCCGCGAACATCGCCAGCGCGAAGCGCACCATGGGAGGGCCGGACTTGTCATTCCAGACCATGATATCGCCCGGCCGCATCGATTCGAATGGAAAGTGGCTCGCCGGCGCAGGGCCGGCCGCTGCGCCGCCCGTGACCGAACCGGCGGCCAGCCCCCCGCTCCACGCGGCGACCGGCTCAAGCGAGGGATGGCCGTCCGCCGCAGGCGGGGGCGGCGCGCCGGATCGCATTTCGCGCAGTCGGCGGTCGATCGAGTCGACGAGGCGCGCATAGCCACGGTCGCGGGCGACGGCGCGCTCGGCGCGCTCGCGGACGGCGGGCCATTCCCGGGCCATCCGCTGCGAATGCCTGGTCACCATCCTGGTAAAGTACTGCCGGGCCGCGAGCTGCGCCCGTCGCGTCGCCGGTGTTCGCGGCACCATCTCCTCCAGGCGGGACAGGGCGTCGAACAGTCGAGGATGAGGCAGACCGGACGCCGGACCAGCCAGCGCCAGCCGAGCGACCTCTCGGATCTGCGCCTCGATTTGCGCCGGCAGCGCCACCGAACCGCGCGCGAACTCCGC
>DATGJU010000148.1:0-14827 GCA_035295045.1 Chthonomonadaceae bacterium | reverse complement strand
GGGACTGGGAGGCGGCCATAGGCGGCGCGAAGCGATCCTGCTGAGCTATTGGTGTAGTGATTCGGTGAAGGCGATCAGGCGGGAGGGGCGCGCGAGGGTCCCGTGGGCAGTGAGCCGCCGCGGGGAATGGCGATGGCGTGGAAAGGTGCAGGCCCCTCGAGGAAGCGGCGAAGGTGCGTGCCGGAGGTAGTCGGATTCACGCCTGTGTGCCAGCCGGTCGGCTGCGACGGCGCGCGGCGCGTATCGGAGTCCATCGGGGCCTGGTGGAGATGGCACGGGCACGGAGCGGCGACTCGATTCTGGCGGCCGGCGGCGCGCGTGGCGGCGCCGGTCGCGGGCAGGCAGGCGCACGCGGCCTTGCGGACGCAGCAGTCCCGTCCGGCCGATCCGGAGTGCATCGAGCAGGACGCGCCGCTTCGCGACGGAGCAATGGCGAGCGCGATCACCGCCAGGCACAGGGCGAAGAGCAGTCGGTTTGCGCGACGGGTCGTCATCAGGGCGTTGTCTCCTCTAAATCCGCGCCGTGCGGAGACGCAAGCTGTTGCCCACGACGGACACGTCCGAGAGCGCCATGGCGGCGCTCGCGATCATTGGCGAGAGCAGGACGTGCGCGAGCGGATAGAACAGGCCGGCCGCGATGGGGATTGCCAGCCCGTTGTAGACGAATGCGAAGAAAAGGTTCTGCTTGATGGTCCGCATCGTGGCGCGGGAGAGAGCGATCGCCGAGACGACGCCGCGCAGGTCGCTGCGAACGAGCGTGATGTCGGACGCCTCGATAGCGACGTGCGTGCCCGCGCCGATGGCGATTCCGACGTCCGCCTGGGCCAGCGCCGGCGCGTCGTTGATGCCGTCACCGACCACGGCGACGATCTCGCCGGCCGCTTGAAGCCGTCGGACTTCGCTGGCCTTGTCGCCCGGCAGCGCCTCCGCGATAACACGGTCGATACCGACCTCTCGCGCGATCGCCTCTGCGGTCGGCCGGTTGTCGCCCGTGACCATGACCACCTGGAGTCCCAACCGCTTTAGCGCGGCCACCGCCTCGGCCGATCCTTCGCGTACAGTATCCGCGATCCAGAGGACGCCGGACGCACGGCCGTCCACGGCGACGAACACCTCCGTCGCGCCGCGTGCGGCGCGGCCGTCCGCCTCCCGTCCCACGGCAGACAGATCGATTCCACGTTCGGCCATCAGGCGTGCGTTCCCGATCAGCAGGGCGCGGCCCTCCACCGTCGCCTCCAGGCCCAGGCCCGTTATCGAGCGGAAAGCGGTCGCGTCCGGCAACGTAATGCTGCGCGCCTGCGCCGCGCGGACCACCGCCGCGCCGAGAGCGTGCTCCGACGAACGCTCGGCTGCCGCGACGAGTCGGAGAAGTTCGCTTTCGTCAAAGCCGTTTGCGGTCGCTATCCCGATCAGCTCCGGCTGGCCGTTCGTCACCGTACCGGTCTTGTCCAGGAGAATCGTGGTGATGCGGTGCGCGCGCTCCAGACTCTCCCCGCCCTTGATGAGGATGCCCGACCGCGCGCCACGCCCCGCGCCGACGATAATCGCGGTCGGTGTGGCCAGGCCCAGCGCGCACGGGCAGGCGATGATGAGGACGGAGACGGCCGCCGTGACGGCCATGGACAGCCGGTCCGGTCCCGACGCGAACATGAGCCAGCCGGCGAACGCGGCGACGGCGATGAAGATCACGATCGGGACGAAGATGCCGCTCACCGTGTCGGCGAGCCGCTGGATTGGGGCCTTGCTGCCCTGCGCCGCTTGAACGAGGCGAATGATCTGCTGAAGCGCCGTCTCCGCGCCGACCTTCGTCGCCTCGAACTGAAAGGCGCCCGTCCCATTGACGGTCGCGCCGAACACCTCGTTGCCGGGCGCCTTCTCCACCGGCAGGCTCTCGCCGGTAAGCATCGACTCGTCGACCGAGCTTCGGCCGCTCCGCACGACGCCGTCGACCGGCAATCGCTCGCCCGGCCGCACCTGTACAAGGTCGCCCACGACGACCTGCGACACGGGAAGATCCAACTCAGCCCCTCCGCGCACCACGCGAGCAGCCGTTGGCTCCATGCCCATCAGCTCGCGGATCGCATCGCCGGTCTGCGCCCGGGCCCGTGCCTCAAGCATGCGGCCCGCGAGGATAAGGGCGATGATTACGACCGCCGATTCGAAGTAGAGCGGCGCGCCGTGCGATCCGCTCGAATGGAACAGCGCCCAGTGCGGCGCGATCACGGCGGCGGCGCTGTAGAGATAGGCGACGCCCGTGCCGAGCGCGATGAGCGTGTTCATGTCGGCCGCGCGGTGGAGAAGCGAGGACCAGGCGGCGCGGAAGATGGCGCCCCCTGCAAGAAACAGCACGGGCGCCGCGAGCAGAAGCTGGACCCAGCCGCAGCCCGCGAACTCCAGATGCGCCATTCCGATCGCCGCCACGGGCGCGCCGAACAGGACCGCGACCGCGAGGCTGCGGCGCATGTCGCGCACCTCCTCCGCGCGGGCCTCCTGCTCCCAATCGGGCGCGCCATCGCCCAGCGCGGCGGGTGGTGTCTGTACGTCATAGCCGGTGTCGCGGACCACCTCGGCCAACGCTGCCGGATTCGTCGCGCCGGGCCGAAAGGTCACCGTAGCCCGGTGTGTCGCGAAGTTGACCGACGCGTCGGCAACGCCCTCGGCCCGCTTCAGGCTTCGCTCGATCCGGGAGGCGCAGGCGGCGCACGTCATGCCGAGCAGCGGCAGGTCGACGCGCTCGGTCGCGCTGGCGTGGCCTTCGACTATGGGCGGATCAGGCGTTACGATACCCAACTGGCGTCTCCTCTTGCCGCCCCGGGGGTGGCCATAGTTCCTGGCGCAGACCGGGGCGTTTCGATGCCCAACTGGCATCTCCTCTCGAATCGAAAGCGGACAGAACCGGCGCATCGCTTTCGAATCCCACCGGTTTCTACTGCAGCCGGTCCCCTCAAGCCACCGGCAGCGTGCCGGCTCCTTGAGCGGCCGCGCCGGGGTCGCCGCGCACTTGCCCGCTCAGTCTTGCCGGCGCCGCGCTTACTCCAGGGCGGGGAATCCGGCGCGGTCCAGCGCGGCTGCAAGCGCCGCGCGCTGCACGGCCGCCTCGTGCGCGATGGTCACGCGCTTCTCCGCAACGTCTACGTCGATGCCGGCGACGCCCTGGACGCGCGCCAGCGCCTTCCGGATGGCCGCCGCGCAGCCGTCGCACACAATGTCGGGAGCGGTGAACGTCGATGTCTGCATTCTATCGCCTTCTACTTCAGGAACCTAGCGAGCACGGTCCGCACCTCGGCGACAAGCTCCTCCTGCGTCATAGGCCTGGCGCAGGCGTGCTCGGTCTCGGTGCCGTGCCCAACCACGCAGCTCTCCACGTGATCCGTCAGCAGCTCGATGCCGAGCGCGTCGAGCGCGGATCGAACTGCCGCGACCTGGATCAGGATGTCCACGCAGTACCGATCGTCGTCCAGCATCTTCTGGATACCGGCGACCTGTCCGGCGATCCGGCTCAGCCGCGCCCTTAGTTTGTTTCGCCTCACATTCGCCAACGAGCGCCCTCAGTCACGGCCGCGAGGCCAGTACTCCGGCGGGGTATCACCGATGTTGTCACCATTATACCGGCCTGGGGTATATTTCGTCAAGTTCGGGACCGCGACGCGGAACAATCGGTCCATAATGCAGCGGCCAGGCGATCATCTCGTACGCTTCCGGCTCGCCGGCCTTCAGCGGGTAGAATGGAGGTCAGGCCGGCGATCGGCGAGAGCATTCCGCCGGAGCCGTCGAGGCGACGTGCGCCCATCCGGGGCCTGGCGCACAGCCATCAGGAGAGTGAAAATGGTACGGACGTACTGGCCGTTCGCCGCGTTGTCCGCAGGGATCGCGATTGCGGGTTTCACTTTCGACTCCACGAGCAGCGCGCGTCCGCAGCGGACGGCCCAGGCGCCGCCCCAGGCAAAGCCGCACGACTACGACCATTGGGAGAAGGAGATCGCCGCATACGAGGCCGCGGACCGCGCGAATCCGCCGGCCAGGGGCGGCATCCTGTTCATCGGCTCCTCCACCATCCGCATGTGGAATTCGCTCGCGCAGGATTTCCCCGGCCGCAACGTGATCAACCGCGGCTTCGGCGGTTCCGAGCTGGCCGACTCGACGCACTTCATCCCGCGCATCGGCCTCGAATATGAGCCGAAGCAGATCTTCCTCCGAGCGGGAGGCAACGATATCCACGCCGGCCGGCCGTCGGAGGAGGTCGCCTCCGACTTTGCCGACTTCGTTCGCACGGTTCGGGCGCGGCTGCCGGACGCCGAGATCGTCTACATCACCTTCAATCCGGCGCCCTCCCGCTGGAGCGAAAACGACAAGCTGCAGAAGCTGAACGCGCTGATAAAGAAGGAGTCGCGGCGCATGCGCCGCGTCAAATTGTGCGATGCCTACGACATCTGCCTGGACGCGAACGGGGAGGCGCGGCGGGAGCTGTTCCTCCCGGACATGCTCCACTTCAATGCCGAAGGCTACAAGCTCCTCGCCGCCCGCGTCCGACCCTTTGTCAGGAGATGATGCGGTTGCTGGCTCCTCGTTTCTGGTTGGATGCATTCGCCAGCAACCAGGAACCAGCAACCAGGAACCGTCACGAGTGCCCGGCGGCGACGTGCCGGCCCGCGGCCGTATCCACGGGGCGCTGCCGCGCGAACAGGGTATAGAGCGAATAGGGCCCCGCCCCGGCGATCAGCACGGCGACGGCGATAAGGAGCTGTGTCAGCGCGTACTCCATGCCGCCCTTCGTGACGTCGAAGCCCTTCGGCAGGTGCACCAGGAAGATCGCGCCGAGCATCACGGCGACAATTCCCGCGGCCCCGAGCCTGGCGAGCAGGCCCGTGAGCATAGCGAGGCCGCCGCAGAACTGCGCAAGCCCGACGAGAAACGCGACGGCGATGGGCAGGTGCGTCGCGCCCGCGAATCCCTCGACCCCGGGCCCGCCGAACGCACCGAACAGGATCGCGCTGCCGTGATAGAGAAATGCCGCGGCGGCCGCCAGGCGAATGATGAGCAGGGCGGTGCCGGTCCGCTGCTCCTCCGGTGTAAGTGCGTTTATGGTTTGCATCGTTGGATCGTCCTTTCCCGCGCGATTTGCGTCTGCGCGACGATGCCGATATCGTCAGACGGTCGCGCCCCAAGTTTTGTTCGGCATCGCGCCGGGCGCGCTCGCGAGATGGGCAGACGCGCGGAGGGGAGACGAGCGCGCGGGCGTCTGACTCCGCCGGACGATGACAGCGGCCGCCACACACATGCCGGCGTATCTCGTGAGCGACTCGCGAGCACGATTTGCCGGCCCAAACGGACGGCGGAACGGAATCGGTAGACGCCGTGAGCACAGTCCTGCGTTCCGCCAGGAGTATTCGCCGGCCGGCACGGGCCGTTTCGCAAGGACGCGCTCGGATTCCGAGGAGATGCGTTGACAGGCTTGCTATGGGAACAATCGGCGTGGCAGCACGACTCGCGGGCCTGGCTCGCCGGCAGCGCCGCGGAGATTGGGCGTCCGCTCGTCGGCGAGATCGTCCAGCCGCGCATCCGCCCCTGGGCGACACTGATGCACGCTCCCGCCGCAGGCGGAAATCTCTGGTTCAAGGCCTCCGGTCCCGGTCTGGCGCACGAGGCCGCGATTACTGCGGCGCTGGCGCGCTGGATGCCGGACGCCACGCCGCGCGTGCTGGCCCACGATAGGGCGCGTAGCTGGCTCCTGATGCCGGACGAGGGCGCAACTCTTCGGGACCGCATGGCGGAGGGCGCTCCCGGTCTGTCGATGCACCTCGCGGCGGAGCGTTATGCGAACCTACAGCGCGAGCTCGCGCCGCGCCGCGTCGAGATGCTCGCCCTCGGCGTTCCGGACTGCCGGCTGGAACGCCTTCCCAGGCTCTACGAGGACCTGCTGGAGGACGAGCTCCTGCTCAGCGCGCGGGATGGAACCACCGACCCGCCCGAAGTCGCCCAGCTGCGCAGCGCGGCGCCGTGGGTCGCCGCGCTATGCGCCGAGCTTGCGGCATACGGGCTTCCGGAGACCCTGCAGCACGACGACCTCCACTCGAATAACGTCTTCCTGCGCGGCGAGGAGCCGATAATCTTCGACTGGGGAGATTCCAGCATCTCGCACCCGCTCTTCTCGCTGCTGGTCCTGCTCCGCGGCGCGGCGCGCGACAAGGATTCTAGCGAGGGCAGCCCGGCTGTGCGGTCGCTGCGGGACGCCTTCCTGGCGGCCTGGGACATCCTGCCGGACGGAGCCGCCTCCGGCCGCCTGCTCGCCGTCGCGACCGCTCTGGCCCGCATCAACCGCGCAATCGCCTGGCGCCGCGCGCTGCAGGGCGTCCCGGAGCCCTACCTGTCCGAGTTCGCGCCCGCAGTGGGCGCCTGGCTGCAGGAGTTCCTGGAGGCGGCCGAGGCCCTGTAGGCCGGCCATCGAAGCGCGGAGACTGCAGCGAGTGCGGCTGAGATAGGGCCAAGCGAACAGATGCGCCGGTACGGCTGACGAGGAAGTGCCTGAGGCCGGCGCGCCGCACCGCTCACGGTGTGCCATAATAGGGAAGCTATGAGATAGGCGAATGGTATTCAGCCGACCGCCCATAATACGCGTGTCGGCGCGTGATCCGCTAACCACATTGCCGTCTGAACGAAGGGGGCGCAAGATGCCACATCCAACGATTGCGAGCGACGTAATCGACCGACGCGGCAAGGCATGGTATGAGCTCCATCTCCGCGATATCGTGGAAACCGACGAGAATATCGGCAAGCAGATTGTCATTGATATCGAAACAGGCGAATACGAGATCGACAATAGCGGCCTGGACGCATCGCTGCGCATGCTTCGTCGCAACCCGAACGCAGCGCTCTACGGAATCAGAATCGGTTACGACGCGGCATACGCAATTGGGGCCAGTCTCACGCGGACAGCAACGCGGTGATCGGTAGAGTCGCTGACGATCACGTTCTTTTGGAGGTCGGGTTTCTCTTGCCTGACGGACGGGCAGTCATCCACGAAATGGTAGTGGACACCGGATACGTCGGGACGCTCACGCTCCCGGCGGCGACGATACAATCGTTCAGCCTTACATACCTCCGCCGGTCCAGCGCCAAATTGGCAGATGGTAGCACAGTCGTCCGGGGCGTTTTCCTCGCGACAATTATGTGGCATGGCCGGCAACAGCGCACAGAGGTTATGAGCCGCGACGATCGCCCGCTCCTTGGGATGCTGCTGCTCGACGGAAGCCGCATGATGGTCGACTTCACGCACGGCGGGGCGATGGAGCTGACGGAGTCGCCGTGATCGCACCGGGCCGGCGGGACCTTCGCCGGAGCCTCGTTGCCATCGCGCCGCCCGCGGACATGATGGAGGCGCGAGCGAAGCGAGAAGAACGCCCAGAATAAGCCACCACCCGTAACTATCGCTCCGTGTGCGAACGAGGTGGAGAGTGCGCGACGCCGGACACGGGAGCGGCGGCACTACGGAGAAGGCCATGCTAACCAGCGACCAGGTCGCGCAGTTCAAGAGGGACGGGTTCCTGCTCGGCGGCAAGGTGCTCAGCGACGAGAACGTCGCGCTGCTCAACGACGAGGTGGCGCGCGTCATCCGCGATAAGGATTCGGGGGGACGGCAGCCGGTCCTCTGCCACAATATGTCCCGGACACCCGGGCAGACCGTCTGGCAGATTGTCAACATCTGGGAGGCGAGCGAACCGTTCCACGCACTCATTACGAGTCCGACCGTGGTGGAGGAGATTGCCCAGCTAACCGGCGCGCGGGAGCTGCGCATCTGGCACGACCAGATACAGTACAAGACTGCGACCGATGGCGGCGTGAACATGTGGCACCAGGACTCGCCCTACTGGCCGATCCTGGCGCCCAAAACGGCGCAGGTGACCGCCTGGATCGCTCTGGACGACGTGGACGAGGAGAACGGCTGCATGGCGATGGTGGAAGGCTCCTACGAATGGGGCCCGAACATCGACTTCCTGCACACGCTCAAAGGCTGGGACGTCATGCCGGCCGAGTTCGAGGGCCGCAGGCTGAACGTTCGTGCCTGCCCTGTCCCGAAGGGCCACGTCCACTTTCACCATGCCCTTACGTGGCACGGCTCCGGCGCAAATCGCAGCGCCCGGCCCCGCCGCGCCATCGCGCTCCATTACATGACCCAGGAGACGCGCTACAACGCGGCCGGTAACCACGTGATGAAGCAGTTCGTCACCGCGGCCGACGGCGAAATCCTCGCCGGCGAGCACTTCCCGGTCGTGTGGAAGCGGTAGGCAACCTCCGTCGTCAGGTATTCGGTATTCCGGTATTCTGGGAATCCGGCGCCTGACCGCGGGGCCGCCCGAAAACCTGACTACCCGAAAACCTGAACACCTGAACACCCGAATTCACTCGTTGAGCCCGCGGAAGAAGCTGCTGCAGAGCCAGCCGATGAAGCTGACGCACACCCCGAAGAAGCTGAATATCCCGAAGATGCCCCACATCAGTACAATCGACATCGTATCGGCGGACGGCGCGAAGGCGATGCCGAACAGAGTCCGAATCAGCAGGTTGGCCCCCAGTATCACGACAATGGCCAGGTTGATCTCTTGCTTGATCGCCGATACGAGCAGATAGGCCACAAGCGCGACGATCGGGCCCAGCAGCATCGTGACTACGAGCATGATCGCGCAGTCGACGTGCGCATCCTCGTACCGCGGGATCGCTCCAACGGCGCCGAAAACGGCCGGGACGACGAGCAGGTTTGCGAACAACACCACGAACAGCGACGCCGGCGCGAAGCGGATCAGGAGCATCGATAGGGCGATAATCGGCAGCGCGATCGCCAGCCCCTTCTCCCATCGCTCCCCGGCGGAGGGCTGGTCTGCCGCGGCCATGTCGCGAATGGCGGCCACCGAGTAGGCGGAGGGTGGGAGCACGGGGCCGCCAGGATGCGTTGCCGGCGCCTGCGCATAAGGACCGGCCTGGTAGGCCGGATGTGGTCCCAGCGGCGCGGCTGGCGCAAACTGCGGCGGCATCGCCTGCGTCGCGTCCACCACCTCCCCTGTCAGCGATACTCTCCTGTTCATCACCGGCGGAGCCATCTGCATCGTGGGCTGCTGCGGCGTGTACGGCTCTCCCGTCAGCGACATCCGTTGCGGCGGCGCGGCGCCGGCAGGCGGTTCGTACGCGCCGCCCTGCTGCTGTCCTGTGGCATTCGGATGGGCAGGTCCGCCCGGGTGGCCCGTCGGCTGCGGATACGCCGGGCCGGCCGGAGGGGGATACGTCTGCCCCGGCGGCTGCATCTGTTGGCCGGGCGGCGGCGCGAAGGCCGTGCCGGCAGGCGGGGCGGAGAGCGGTCCGGGCTGCTGGACCGGCGCTACCGGCTGCGGCTCCGGCTCATCTCCGATCAGCGACCGGCCGCGCATGGGCTGCGCCTGCTGCGGAGTGCCCGCGGACGGCGGAGGGGCCGCCTGAAGCGGCCGGCGGCAGAGCGCACAGACATTGCCGGTCGGAGTATCGTGTCCACATACGGCGCAGCGCACTATTGTGGTCCTCCCGGCACGTCCAATGCCAGCGATCTTAGCATTCGATCGAAGACCGGCAGGTAGTCCTTTTGCTTCGCCCGCGGACAGCCGTAGACGACGGACACCTCGTGATCGCCCGAGAGAATCGTAACGCGGCGCCCGACCATCGGCTGCCCGCCGAATAGGCCCGCAGACATCCAGGTGCAGTTGGACACGAGCGCCTCGTGGCCGGCCACCTGCTCCCTGGCCGTCTCGCCGTCGGTGAATCCGGGATACTCCGCCGGAAGGTCTTTCATGTGCGCGGCGCGCACTGCGTGGAGGTGCTCGAGCGGGGAGAGCTGATGCGGGTTCAATGCCTCGCCGCCGGGAACCATACTGGCGATCCGGCTGTTCTCGCTGTTGGCGGATTTGAGCATATCCGCCATGAGCGAGCCCTGAAGGTTCGCGTCCACCGACAGGAACGCATCGTGCGAGGGGTTGAACTCCACCTCCGTTTCGACCGCCTGCACGGAGCGTGAGCGAGGCTTCCAGTTGGCCGGATGGTCGATTGCGATCGACCGGTCCGCCGTCGTGAAGCGCTTCGTCTCGCCCACGGCGACAGCCGAGCCCGGCTGCGTGGCGAACAGTACGGTCATCCCGGCGATAGCGAGCGCGGAGATGATCCAGATGGTGCGGTGCAGCGTCTGCATTGGATGAGGACCCTCACGCCTGCGGCCAAACGAGCTGATGCATTGTTATACCGTCTTTCTGTCCAAAGTTGAGCGACCGCGCGCAATAACAGACGGCATCCGCGGCCGGCGTCGAGATTGCCGCTCGCGCCGCCCACGGCGCAGGTACAATGGGGGCCATGACACCGCGAACTTTGCCGCCCTTCACCCTTTTCTGTCTGGTTACGCTGCTTCTCGGATTGGAGCTCGCCATGCACACCACCGCGCGAGCGCAGTCGCCCGCCGCGGCGGGCGTCGCGCCACCCGCTGCGGCGCGCGAAATCGCCGACCCGCGCGTCCGTCGCTACATCGTGCCGACGCGGCTGCTCTGGCGCTCGACCGGCGCCGGCTCGCTGATCGAGACGCCCGAGCGCCTGCTGCAGCCGCGCCCGGGCCAGGTGACGCTGACGGCGCCCGCCGCCTGCGTGATGCGCAACGAGGGCAAGGCGCCCGGTATCTTGCTGGACTTCGGCAGGGAGCTGCAGGGCGGCGTCCAGATCGCCGTTCAGGATCTGAAGGCCGTCGCCGGCCACGGCAAGACCGTCCGGCTGCGAGTCCGGTTCGGCGAGTCGGCCAGCGAGGCGATGGCGGACCTCGGCGACAAGAACGCGCAGACGGACCACGCCGTGCGCGATCAGGAGTGCTACGCGCCCTGGCTGGGCACGGTCGAGGTAGGGAACACCGGCTTTCGATTCGTGAGGATCGATCTCGTCGACCCCGGCGCGATGATTGCCCTTAAGTCGGTGCGCGCCGTCTATCTCTACCGCGACCTGCCCTGGATCGGCTCGTTCCGCTGCAGCGACGAGCGGTTGAACCGAATCTGGCAGACCGGCGCCTACACGGTGCAGCTCAACATGCAGGACTACCTCTGGGACGGCATCAAGCGAGATCGGCTCGTCTGGATCGGCGACATGCACCCGGAGACGACGACCATTGGCACGGTGTTCGGCGGCCTGGACATCGTGCCGAAGAGTCTGGACTTGATCCGCGATGAGACGCCGCTGCCGCAGTGGATGAACGGCATCAGCTCCTATTCGCTCTGGTGGATCCTGATCCAGCGCGACTGGTACCGGCACACCGGCGACCTCGCCTACCTGCGGGCGCAGAAGTCCTATCTTGACGGACTCGTGCGCGAGCTGGTCAGGCACATCAGCCCGGACGGCGAGGAGCGGCTGCCGGAGGGCCGCTTCCTCGACTGGCCATCAAGCGAAAACAAGCCCGCGATCCATGCGGGCCTGCACTCGCTCTTGATTCTCGCGCTGGATGCCGGCCAGGAGATGTGCGGGCCGCTCTCCGACCCGGAGACGGAGCTGCTGTGCAGAGAGGCAACAGCCCGATTGCGCCGGCACGTCCCGGACCCGGCCGGCAGCAAACAGGCGGCGGCGCTCATGGCGCTGGCCGGTCTCGGCGATCCGGCCAAGCTGAACCGGGACATAATGGCCGTGGATGGCGCGCATCGGCTCTCCACGTTCTACGGCTACTACGTTCTGCAGGCGCGCGCGCTGGCCGGCGACTACCAGGGCTGCCTGGACGCCATCCGCGCCTACTGGGGCGGCATGCTGGACATGGGAGCAACCACGTTCTGGGAGGACTTCGACCTGGACTGGATGAAGAACGCGGGGCGCATCGACGAGCTGCCGCAGCCGGGAAAGAAGGACATTCACGGCGATTACGGCGCCTACTGTTACGTCGGATACCGCCACAGCCTGTGCCATGGATGGGCGTCCGGCCCCACGCCCTGGCTCACGGAGCATGTCCTGGGCATCCAGGTCATCGAGCCGGGCTGCCGCGTCGTGCGGATCAGTCCGCATCTCGGCGACCTTCAGTGGGCGGAAGGCGCGTTCCCCACGCCGCGCGGCGTGTTGAAGGTACGCCACGAGAAGCGGCCGGACGGCACGATCAAGACGTCGGTGGACGCGCCAGGTGGCGTGAAGGTTGTTCGGTGAGCGCATTCGGTTGACGGACCTTGCCTCCGCGTGTTAAGATGGCGTTAAGTTCATTTCACGATCGTCAGGGGAGAATGAGAGATGATCTCGAACCGGCAATCTGCAGGACTTCTTCTGCGCAGCGCGATCTCACTTTCCGCGTGCATTGCTGTCGGCTTCCTGTCCGCCGGCTGTGCCGGGCATCAGGTCGATAAGTACACGGTAACCGATGCGGACCGTGCAGCCGGCGCAACGGCGGTCGGCGCGGATGGCAAGCCTCTGCCCGGCGGCACCGGCAACCTCCCGCGAGACCCGCACGATGGAGCCGCCTTCGGGCCGGACGGAAAGCCAATGGGCGCGGGCATCCCAAAACCGCAGTAGCGGAATTCCGTGGAGCGTCCAGGGCGAGAAAGAGACCCGGCGACATCGTGTCAGCCGGGTCTCTGGTTCGTCTGGCCGCTGGGTGCCGGTCAGGGGTGGCAGTAGGCGAGGCCGGGGTGCTTGAGGTAGCTGTTCCCGTCGTCCTGCGGAAACATCGACAGTGCCTGTGTCTGCGTGGATAGGTACCACTTCGCATGGCCATCGCAGAACGGCAGGTTGTAGCCCTTGTTGTGCGGCATATAGTTCGCGCTGCTGCTCTGCTCGTAGGCCACTACGTCGTCGCAGGCGTTCGGGAACGGACGCAGATACGCCCGATTGAACACGTACCCCTGGCCGCTTTCCCGCATGAAGTAGAGGCTCGCGGGCGCCACGATCGCCGCCAACGAGAGGCCTTTCGGCAGAATGACGTTGCCGTTCATGTGGTAACCGATGTTTGGCGGCGCCGGCTTCAGGCTCCCGTTGGCCTGATTTGTCGGGCAGATCCAGATCTGCTCGTTCTTGGTGTACGGCAGAATCTCGTCTTTGTAGTTGAACATATCCGCGCCTGCGAGTCCGGTATTCAAGAGCGGATATCCATCATTGCTATTGGTCGCTGCGTTCACATCCTGTTTCATGAACTCCTCGTCGTAGTCCTGGATGTATTGCATCGTGGCCAGAGCGATCTGTTTGCAGTTCGAGAGGCAGGACGCCGTTCGGGCCTTTTCGCGCGCCTGCGCGAAAACCGGGAACAGAATCGCCGCGAGAATGGCAATGATCGCTATCACGACGAGCAGTTCGATGAGGGTAAAGCCTGCCCGGCTGGATCGATTTGGCATTCTTGACTAGCTCCTTCCGTATAAAAGCCGCCTACGGCGAGCCATTGTCATACAGGCAGTTGATGGAGCCCCGCGGCGGGTTTACCAACTGGTCGGTTCGGACCCATTTCGCGTGGCCGTCGCAAAACGAGGTGTTTGTGCCGCCGCTGTGAATGGGGGCCGGGCGCCACGGGTCGCCATTGTAGCAGCAGGAGATGTATCCCTGATCGGGCGGATCCTGCGGGAATCGGACATAGCCGTCCGCGTTCCAGCCGCCCTGGCTGGCCACGCCGGTCATGTTCAGGATCCACTTGGATGGATCTTCCTGGTGAGTCACCTGCGCCGCGGGGTTCGTGACCTTTGCGTTATCCATGATCCAGACCGTCTGAGCAGGGGTTCTTAGCTGCGCAATTCCTAACGGGACGGAGGGGTACCAGAGGCTCTGGACATCGTCGCGCGTAACCGTGGAGAACTCGGTAAGCCGGTAGTTCATACCGTAGCTGAGAATGCGTCCGGTCGCCGTGTTGTTGGTGACGGCAACCCAATCCGGGCACTTGAACACCTGCTGGTTCTTGACGTAGGGCTGGATCAGCATGTCCCAGACCTGCGCGGTTGGCTGCCCCGGTATCTCGTCCGGGCAGAGCGCCTCGTCGAAATCCTGCGAGTACATGAGGAGGCTGGTCGTGATCTGTTTAAGATTGCTGACGCAGGATGACGCCCGGGCCTTTTCGCGCGCCTGCGCGAACACCGGGAAGAGGATTGCTGCCAGAATGGCGATGATCGCGATGACGACTAGCAGCTCGATAAGAGTGAAAGCCGATCGCTTCGATCGTTTGGACATAGACATTTAGCTCCTTCACGGAAACGGTCAATTACGAGAAAACAATTTAACATGTCCCGCGACCGGAGTCAATAGTATTGAACGCACTATTTTTATCGTAATTATGCTACGCCGCGCTTGCGATGCAACTACGCACATACAAGCGTCCGTTCAACTTCGTCAAGTTCCAGAGGCGCGGCAGCTGTCAGGTTGTCAAGGCCGCTCTCGGTGATCGCCACAGTGTCCTCGACGCGGATGTAGAGCTGCTCCTCCGGCACCCACATCTGCGGGTCGAGCGCAAAGACCGTGCCTGGCGCCAGCGGACGATCGTGGTACTGCCCGACATCGTGCACCGCCATGCCGACCGGGTGCGACAGATGGCCCTTGAAGTCCAGGCAGCGGCGCGCCGCTGCTTCATAGGCCGGCGACGACCAGCGCCCAGCCTCCACGAGCGGGCGCATCCGCGCGGCAGCCTCCAAACGGACCTCCTCCGGCAGCCTGCCGGGCTTGATCACCTCAAGCAGCGTCTTATGGTACTCGACGATAAAGCCGTAGAGCTCTCGCTGAACGGCGCTGTACCGGCCGTTCACGGGCCACGTGCGGCCGATGTCGCTCGTGTAGCAGCCGAAGTCCGGGGCGTAGTCCATCAGAACGAGCTCGCCGTCCTGGAGCCGATGGTCGTTGC
>DATGJU010000147.1:0-10141 GCA_035295045.1 Chthonomonadaceae bacterium | reverse complement strand
GGCTCGCTCTGCGCCACCCGCAGGTCGTCGAAGCGGTAGGTCTCGGTGAAGCGCTGGCCGCCTGGCTCATGCCACCGGGCGGGCAGGAACCCGTATGCGCTGGAACGAACTTGAAGACCACGACACCGTGCTCCGGCGCTTGCGAGCGCGAGGCCGCTGTGCCACAATAAGATGGGAGATAGGCGCATGCCGGACGCGCGTGAGCCGCCGATCCGCGAGTTCGGCGATCGGGGCGTGAAGTGGCTGCTCGATCTGCCGGAGAATGTCCGCGGGGTGCTCCGGCTGGCCCGCCCCGACATCGTCGAGCGCGTAGACTTCGACCGGGCGGAGAGGATCGATAACTCCTTCATTCCCGACGACCTGCAAAAGCAGGAGGCAGACGTGGTCTACCGCGTGCCCTATCGAAAGGGTCGCGGATTTGTCTGGGTCTATATCCTGCTCGAGCACCAGTCCCGGCCGGACCGGCGCATGGCCTTCCGATTGCTGTGCTACATGGTGCAGCTCTGGCTCACCGAAGCGCGCGAAGTGGATGCGAACAGAATGCCCGGCAGGCGCTTTCGGCTCAGCCCGGTCATCCCGCTGGTACTCTACACGGGTCGTGGCAAATGGGCGCAGCCGATCTCGTTGCCGGCGTTAATCGATGCGCCAGACGAGCTCAGGGCGTTCATTCCCGCCTGGGCGACGCTCTTTATCGATCTGCAGAAGACGCCGTCCGCCCGGCTGACCGAGCTTGGCGACGCGGTGCTGTTGGCGCTTCGGGCGCTTCAGGCGGCGGACCTGCCGAAGGAGGAGTTGGCGCAGGCGCTGTTTGAAGCGGCGAGGCGGCTGGACGGCCTGCCTTCGGCGACGCAGGCGGCAATCGAGAGAGCGCTCAAGTATCTGTATCTGATGATCCGGCACAAGCGAGAAGCGGAGGAGCAGGACGATCTCTTTGCGGTGCTCGACGATGCGATCGAGCGTCACGCGGACGAGCGTGAGGAGGCCAAGATGACGGGAGCGGAAGTGCTGCTGCGAAAAGGGCGCGAAGAGGGCCGCGAAGAAGGGCGCGAGGAGGCGGCGCGCGACCTTCTGCTGCAGTTGGGCCGCCTGCGCCTGGGCGAGCCGGACGCCGCTGCCACCGCCCGGATCGCGGCGCTCCGCGGCGCCGAGCGCATGAAGCTTCTCTGCGAGCGCGTCCTGGCAGTCGAATCCTGGGAAGACCTGCTGGCCGGCGAGTAGCTCGCCTCTCACGCCCGCGTGGAAGCGCAGCACGTGAGCGGGCGGCAGCGAGGCCCTTTCGGGTCGGCGTGGTCAGTGAGCGTTATGCTCTCACGGCCGGCGCAGTACTGGCGGGCGAGCAGCCCGCGCGGGCCGCGGCTGAGCGAGCTTGTCGCTCCGGGACGCGCGAGGCCCGGCCATCCGCCGCTCGACGGGCGCCCATGCAGGCGAGGAGCCGGGTCGCCGTCCTCATGGCCGACCGTACAGAGTATCCGACGAGACAGGGCCTCACCCGCCTGGCTGTTAGCACACATTCCTGCCAAGGATAGCGGCCGGACGATCACGGCAGCCTTAGCTCCCCGCCACACAATCCGAGTAGTCCGTAACGTCTGGTGGATCCCAGTTCGCGCGGATGGGACCGATCCGGATGCTCGACTGCATCCGTGTAAAGTGTGAGCGCCGGCCGCGCACGCGGCTGGAGAGGGAGGCTGCCCGTGACAGCACAAGAGCGCTGGACGGTAGCGGTGGGCGAACAGACGACCTCCGCGCTGGTAGACCATTCGGAGGGAGACGGGCAAGTAATCGCGCTCGGCCACGGCGCCAGCACGAACATGGAGCACCGGTCGATGGAGAGCCGCGCGGCGGCGCTCGTGGCCGCCGGGTTGACGGTGGTCCGCTTCAACTTCCTCTATACGGAGCAGAAGCGCAGCCCGCCGGAACGGATGCCGCGGCTTTTAGAGTGCTTCCGCGCCGTCGTGGCGGAGGCGCGCGAGAGGCTTGCGCCACGGACGCTGCTGCTCGGCGGCCACTCGATGGGCGGGCGCGCCGCGTCGCACCTGGCGGCCGAGGGCGACCCGTGCGACGGCCTGCTGCTGCTCTCCTACCCGCTCTATCCCACCGGGCAGCCGGAGAAGCTTCGCAGCGAGCACCTGCCGGCCATCCGCGTGCCGGTGCTATCCCTCAGTGGGACCCGCGACGAGATGTGCGACCGCGAGCGGATGGAAGCGGTTCTGGCTCCGCTGCACGCCGAATGGACGATGCATTGGCTGGAGGGCGCGGATCACGGTTTCCACGTCCAGAAGCGCTCCGGCCGCACGGATGAGGAGGTTATGACCGAGGTGACCGCCGTAACTCGTGAATGGCTCTCACGGTTCGGACCTTAGCGATCGCCCCGATGCCGCGAATAGGCGGCGCGTAGCACGCCGCGGAATTCGCTGCGTCGGGCGCCAACCGCTTACCGGGCGGCGCCGGCCCGCTGATTCAGCTGGTAGACGAATGCGAGCACCTCCGCGACCGCCTCGTACAGGTCCGGTGAGATCTCTGCGCCGATCTCCACATACTTGTGCAGCGAGCGAGCCAGCGGCGGGTTCTCGACGATCGGCACGCCGTTCTCGCGCGCCAACTCGCGGATGCGCTTGGCAATCAGGTCCTGCCCCTTTGCGACCACGACCGGCGCGCCCATCTTCTCCGAATCGTAGCGCAGGGCCACGGCGAAGTGCGTCGGATTGGTGATCACCACGTCCGCAGTCGGCACGTCGGCCATCATGCGCTTCCTGGCGATCGCGCGCTGCCGGGCGCGAATACGCGCCTTCCACTGCGGGTCGCCCTCCGCCTGCTTAGTCTCCTGCTTGATCTCCTCCTTGCTCATCTTCAGCATCTGCTCGTGCTGCCATCGCTGGTAGAAGTAGTCGATCGCGGCCAGCACTAGCATCGCCGTCACGCCTCGGACCGCCGTAGTAAACAGGACCCCTCCGATCAGGCCCAGCGCGCTGCCGGGATCCATGCGGGCGGTCATCACCAGCTTCGGGTATGCGTCGCGAATCGTGGAGAAGCCGATCAGGCCGATGAGGCCGATCTTGAACAGCGACTTGGCCAGCTCGACAAAAGATCGCGTGGAGAAGAACCGCTTCGAGCCCTGAAGTGGATTGATACGATTGAAGTCCGGCTGCATGGCCTGGCCGGCGAATACCGGCCCGTTGGTCTGGACGACGTTGACGATGACGCCGAGGACGACGCCGGTCGCGAGGATCGGTCCGACGGCGCGGAGGATGATGACGACCGTGTCGCGCGCAAGGTGCATCACGAGCGCCGGCGTGAAGTCGGCGGTGGTCATATGAGCCATGACCGTATCGAAGTAGGCCTTCACGACCTGGCTGCTCTGGCCGCCGAAGTTGCGCACGGCGAGGAGCAGGCCGAGGAAGACCAGCGCCGAGGTGAGATCGGCGGAGCGCGGCACCTGGCCCTTGCTGCGGGCATCGCTGCGGCGGCGCGGCGTTGCGGATTCGGTTCGCTCGCCGCTGGAATCTGCCATACGCTCTGCCCTACCGCGCCCCCGCCATTAAGGAGTGAATGTTAAGGTCGGTGCCCGCGACGATCTGGCCGACGATGATCGCGACGACCGGCATCAGGAGGGCCACGGTGGAGAGGCCGATGATGATCTTGGCCGGCATTCCTACGATGAAGACGTTCATCTGGGGCACGGCGCGCGCGACCAGGGCGAACGCGAGATCCACCACAAGCAGCACGCCGGCCGCCGGCAGCGCCAGGCGGAAGCCGAGCGCCAGCATCGCCTTGAGCATTCCCGCCGCGGTCATGCCGAACGCGCCGTGAGGATTGACCGCGCCCGGCGGCAGCGCGACGAAACTATCGGCGACGCTGCCGAGCAGGGCGAGGTGGCCGTTCGCGAGGAGGTAGACCGTGATGGCGAGCTGGTACTGGAATACGCTCAGGACGGAGCCCTGCTGCTCCGAGAATGGGTTTACGAGGTTGATAAAGCCGAAACCCATCTGTGTATCGACGAAGTAGCCCGCCATCTCGACCGCGGAGAAGAGCAGCCGGGCGGAGAATCCGATCGCGACGCCGAACAGGCCATCCTTCAGCACCGCCGCGGCAAGGATCAGCAGGCTCGGCGGCACCGGCCCGACCTTCGGCGCCGAGAGCGGCGTGAGCGCGAGCGACAGAACCAGCGCAAAGCCCGCCCGGACGATGGTCGGAATCGCGCGGTTGCCGAGCAGCGGCGCCGCGGTGATCAGCCCGCCCACGCGCGCGAACACGAGCAGGAACGTGTAAAAGCTATGGATGCTGATGTCTGTGTAGCTCATTTGGTGGACAGCCGGCGCGAGGAGTCGCTACCGCACCCTGGAATCGGGATCGCTTCGACGATGTTCGGGTCGATGGCCCCGCGCCGTGCGGACCTCGTGACGCGGATCGCGTCGGCATGCCGGGCGCGCCGTTCATCCGAGGGGTTGCGTCGGCTACGCTGGCGTCAATGCACGACGGGCGGCATGTGATTGTAAACATCCGTGAAGAACCGGACCATGGTGACTATCATCCATGAGCCGAAGATCCCGAGTGCGAGTACAACGGCGAGCAGCTTCGGGACGAAGGTGAGCGTGAACTCCTGGATCTGCGTTACTGCCTGGAAGATGCTGACAAGCACGCCGGCTATCAGGGCGCAGAGGAGCACTGGAAGCGCCAACTGCAGCGCGATCATGATCGTGTGGCGTCCGACTTCGAGTACGTCGCGTTGAGTCAAGAATGCGCTCCGGCGAAGGCAAATCGATGGCAATCTCATTGTCGGCTCCGCGGTGTGATCTCTGCAGCCGGATTCTCGCAATATCCACAGGCGGCCGCCGACCGGAGACCGCGGTTTTTCGAGGCCGACTTGCTCTAAAGGTGCTTTTCGGCGGCCATTCTGGTATGATAATTGCGCCTGGCGTTATGCGGGAACTTCGTGAATGAGCGAGGCGTTTTGAGTCCTATTCCGCTTGCCGGCTCCTTCACGGCGAAGCGCCGGACAGCGGCGGACACCGCAGGTTGTACGACACGTTTCGATCGAAGAATGTGCACGCGGAAACTCGCTCACGCAGGGAACCCGCTTTCGTGTTTAGCCGCCTAAAAGAAGACATCCAAGCAATTCTGGCGCAGGACCCTGCCGCCGAGAGCACATGGCAGGTCCTCACCTATCCGGGCCTACACGCCGTTTGGGCGCATCGCGTGGCGCACTGGCTCTGGAAGCGCCGGCTGCGCGTGATCGGTCGTATCGTTTCGCAGATGAGCCGTCACCTCACGGGAATCGAGATCCATCCCGGCGCGACGATCGGACGGCGTCTCTTCATCGATCACGGCATGGGCGTCGTAATCGGCGAGACGGCGGTCATCGGCGATGACGTGGTACTCTATCATCAAGTGACGCTCGGCGGCACGAGCATTGAGAAGGTCAAGCGCCATCCAACGCTCGGGAACGGCGTGATGGTCGGCATGGGCGCCAAGATCCTCGGCCCGCGCACCATCGGTGACCGGTGCATGATAGGGGCGAACGCCGTAGTAAACATGGACGTGCCGGCGGACTGCACTGTCGTCGGCATTCCCGGCCGGATCGTGCGGCGCAACGGGCAGCGGGTCCACGCCGATCCGGGCGTCCATGTCATGGATAACGTGATTAACAGCGTCGATCCGCAGGACGCCACCATCCGCGAGCTGCGCCTGCGGCTCGAGCTGCTCGAGCAGCACATGGAGCGACTTCCGCAGTTGGTTGAGCGACTAGAGACCCATGACGGGCGGCGCCACACGCTCGATAGCGAGGGCCACGCAGCCTCGTTCAACACTCCGTACGCCGATCAGAGGAATGAAGAGTTCTCGGACGGATAGTCGCTGATGCGGCGCCTGTTCGCTCCTCCACGACCCCCCTGCCGGCGGCGATGAAGCCCCAATCGGGACTAGCACCAAGGAAATCATCCTGTGTCTGTAACACGTCCGGAAATTGGAACCGTGCGCCGCCTGCCGGTCCTGCGCATGCTTGCCGTTACCCCGCTGGTGGCCCTGGCGATGGGTGCCGCAGTGATGGGCGCCCGCTCGCGTACGCCGGATAATCAGATCGTCGCCGGCGTCCACGTTGGCGATCTCGATCTCGGCGGCAAGTCGACCGACGAGGCGCGCCCTCTTCTGGAGCAGTGGTCCGCCCGTAAGGCGGCCGCCCCGCTCACGCTCCGGCTCACTGCCGATGCCGGCCTCACGCACACCTGGCAGCCGGACGCCGCCAAGCTCGGCCTCGGCGTCGACGTTCCGGGCACGCTGGACGCCGCGGCGAAGGCCGGCCGCGAGGACGTGGCGGGCCAGATCGGACACATGTTCTCCGGCCCGCGCGTAATCCAGGTCCAAGCCGCAGCGACGGTCGACGATGCGAAGCTGAGGGCGTACTTGAGGCGCCAGATCGCCGCCGATGTGAACCGCAAGCCCAAGAACGCCACCTTCGTGCTTCTCAAGGGTGGCGGCTTCGGGACGCGCCGCGAGCAGCCGGGCCGCACAGTGAACATCGAAGCCTCCGCAACCGCGATCAAGCAGGCCTGGTCCAGCTACCTTGCCGCAGCCGCGCCGACGACCGGGCAAGCGAGGGCGGCCGCGACCGGCGACAGGACCGATGCGGCTGCTCCGCCGGCCACCGGCGATAAGGCCGGCGCCGCGAGCACACCGCCTGCGGCCGGCGACAAGACGGGCGCCACTGCGACACCGCCTGGGAACGGCGATCGGACGACGCCGGGCGCGGACGCCGCGCAGCCCGCGCAGGACGCCGCTACGACCGGCCAGCCCGCATCGACGGCCGGTCCCGAGGCGACGCTGGCGGTATCGCTGACGCCGGCCGCCATTACGGACGCCGACGTGAGCCAGATCGATTCCGTCCTCGGCGCCAAGACCTCCTATGTCAACGGCACCACGTCGCGACTTGGCAACATCCGCATCGCGGCGCGCCACATCAACGGGACGCTGCTCAAGCCGGGCGACGTCTTCTCGTACAATAAAATCGTTGGGCCGCGGGACGAGGACGAGGGCTACCGTGAGGCGCCGATCCTGGTCCAGGGCCGGCACGATACTGGAATCGCGGGCGGCATCTGCCAGACGTCCGGCACTCTGTTCAATGCGGTGCTCGCGTCGGGTCTGAAGATCGTCGAGCGGTCCAACCACTCGACCCCGATCGGCTATCTGCCCGTCGGGCTCGATGCGACCGTCTCGTACGGCTCGCTGGACCTGAAGTTCAGAAACGATACGACCGCGCCCGTCTACGTCGCGGCAACGCTCAACGGGCGCTCGCTCACCTTCAGCATATTCGGTAAGAAGGTTCCTGGCCGGAAGGTGAGCCTGGTCCGCGGCTCTTACTCGCGATACGGGGCGGGCTTCACGATCCAGCACGACCGCAGCAAGCCCGCCGGTTACCGCCGCGTGGTTGAGAGGGCGGGAAGCGGCGGGCACGTGACCTGGTATCGGATCATCAAAGAGGACGGCAAGGTCGTTCATCGGGACGTGATCAGCTCGAACTACAGCTCGCATCCCGGCGTGATGGTTGTCGGAACGGGCGCGCCTCGGACCAAGAAGCGCCCGGCCGCCAGCGGCGCTGCCGCACCTGCGCGAACAGATGGCGCCGCGCCGCCTGCCGATCCGGCCGGCGCGCCTCAGCTCTGACGCGCCCTATCCTGTGTTGGAATTGCGCCCGCGCCCGATCCGAACGGGTGCGGGCGTTTCACCCTTGAAGCGGCGCGGGCGCACCGGCCCGCCCTTCGTCCCGCATCTCCAACTCCTTTAGAAGGTCGTATGAACATTCTCCGCGCCATGCTGAGCCGGTTCTCGCGCGACATGGGAATCGACCTGGGCACGGCGAATACACTGGTCCACGTCCGGGGACGCGGCATACTGCTGCGCGAGCCGTCGGTCGTAGCTATCGATAATGAGACCAAGCGTGTGCTGGCGGTCGGCGAGGCTGCAAAGCGGATGATCGGCCGCACGCCAGGAAGCATCACCGCGGTGCGCCCGCTCCGCGACGGCGTGATCGCCGACTTCGAGCAGACCGAGAAGATGATCCGCTACTTCATCGCGCGTGTGCACCGGCGCGCGAGCTTTGCCGCGCCTCGCGTCGTGGTCGGCGTACCGTGCGGCGTCACCGAAGTGGAAGAGCGCGCGGTCAAGGAGGCCGCGAAGAAGGCGGGTGCGAAGGAGGCGTACACGATCGAGGAGCCGATGGCGGCTGCGATCGGGGCCGACCTGCCCGTTGAGGAGCCGACCGGGTCGATGATCGTGGACATCGGCGGCGGCACCACCGAAGTGGCCGTTATCTCGCTCGGCGACATCGTTATCAGCCGCTCGGTCCGGATCGCCGGCGACGAGCTGGACGAGGCGATAATCAACTTCGTGCGGCGCGCATACAACCTTCACATCGGGGACCGCACCGCCGAGAAGGCCAAGTTCGAGATCGGATCCGCGTACTCGGTCGGACCGGACCGGAGCATGGAGGTTCGCGGCCGGGACCTGATCTCCGGCCTGCCGCGAAGCTGCATGGTGACGAGCGCCGAAATCCGCGAGGCGGTGCAGGAGCCGGTAAACGCGATCCTCGAGGCCGTGAAGGTGACGCTCGAAAGCACCCCGCCGGAGCTCTCCGCGGACATCTATGAGCGCGGCATCTTCCTCGGCGGCGGCGGGGCCCTGCTCGAAGGCATGGATAGGCTGATCATGCGCGAAACGGGCATGCCCGTCCACGTTGCTGAAGATCCCCTGTCGTGCGTGGTGAAGGGAACCGGCAAAGTGCTGGAGGCGCTCGACAACAACCCGATCCTCCGCAGAGTTCTGAAGAAGTAGGTCAATGCGATGAGATTGGAGCGCCAATCCGCTTGGCACCGGTACTGGCCCATCACGACCCTCGTGGCGCTCGGCGCTGCATTCGGGGCGTGGCATAATGCGCAGGCGCGGAGCGGGCGTCAGGACGGACTGTCCGGGCCGGTGCGGGCGACGGTGGCTGCGCCGGCCTCCCTGCTTACCGGCGCCGGCCGCTGGATAGGCGCCCGCGCCGGATGGATGGTCCGCGGCCACGAGCTGGCGTCGGAAAATGACGGCCTCGCGCGCCGTGTCGCAGAGCTGGAATCCGAGAACGCCGTGCTGCGAGCGGCGCAGGCAGAGAACGGCCGGCTCCGCGAGGACCTTCAGTTCGTCCGCACGCTTCGGCAACCGCCGCTCGCGGCCGACGTCTGGGCGATGCGCCCCGATCCCAAGTTCGATACGCTGATCGCTTCCCGCGGCCGCCGTGACGGCGTTAAGCCGCACGATCTGGTCATCCGGCCCGAGGGCGTGGTAGGATATATCTCCGAAGCGGATCCGGTCTCGTCGACGGTCGTCCTGCTGACCGACCAGAACGCGGCGCTCGGAGCGCGCGTCCAGCGCGCCGGATCGCGGGCCGTGGGACTGTGTCGCGGAACAAACGGCCGCCTGCTTACCATGACCGATCTGGATAACGCTGCGGACGTAAGAGCCGGAGACGTGATCGTTACGTCCGGGCTGAGCCGCCTCTACCCGAAGCAGCTCGACGCGACGCCGCCCCGCGACCTGGTCATCGGCGTCGTGGAGCAGGTCCAGCGCGATCGGCTGAACTCCGGAAAGACGGCGCTGGTCCGTCCGAATGTCGCCTTCGACCGAATCCAGGAGGTCTACATCCTGCGATGATGCAGTCGTCCCAGGGCTCAGGACTCCTGATCCGCGGCCGGAGAGGAGCGCGATCTGCTATGAGCTGGACTGTTTGGCGAGGCATAAAGCTCACTGCGGCGCTGCTCCTTGCCGGCATAGTCCAGGCGGCGATTGCGGGACACGTGCAGCTCTGGGGCGCTGCGCCGGACGTGCTGCTTACCGTCTCGATCGTGTGCGCGATGTTCTGCGCGGAAGGATCGTCGGCCGCCGTCGGCTTCGCGGCCGGCTTCATCCACGCTTCGCTCGCCGCGCCGCCCGGCGCGGGATTTGGCAGCCTGGTCGTGAGCAGGACCCTGGTCTGCTTCGGCGTGGGCTGCCTGGAGGATCGGCTGTACCGCGACAGCGCGCTCGTCGCCGCGATCGTCGTCGCCGCAGGGACTGCTGCCGCCGAGGGCCTTTTCTTCGTATTCAATCCGAGTCGGAGCGTGCTCGCCTGGGCGCC
>DATGJU010000146.1:0-25178 GCA_035295045.1 Chthonomonadaceae bacterium | reverse complement strand
ATTGAAGATCGCACGACTTGCAATGGGAACACTCCGATTTGATCTCGCTGCGCTGCGCGAACCCCCCTCTCAGCCCGCCATCACTTGGGGTTCGCGGAAGCGGGCGGGCTGTTCGTTGGCCGCATCGCCGCCGGCCGTGCGCCGGGCGGTCGGCGTCGCCGCGCCTAGGCCTTCGCGCTGCGCCGCGCGCCTGCGTCAGGGCCTTTGCTCGATGCCGTGCCGCCCGCAGTGGCGAAGCTCCAGTCCGGCCGCCGTTGCCGTGCAGGTGATCCGGTCGCCGCGATCCACGCGGAAGTGGTCGATGCCGGCGTGGCCCTTCATGGCGGAGTACCGCAGACTGCCGTCGGCGCGCAGCTTCGCCACGCCGCCTTCGGCATAGAGCCGGGCCGCCCTTGCGATCGCCTCCTGGCACGCTGCGCGGGCGGCGGGGAGGAGCCGCTGGAAGTCGGCCTGAAACGATGGGAGATAGGCGATGCCCGGCTGCGCGGCGAGCGCACCGCCGAGGATTTCGCGCTTGTTCGCATTCCATGCGAGCGTTCCCCAGGCGCTCAGGCATACCTGGTCGCCGTCGCGGTCCAGGTAGGCGTCGGGCAGATCGGCCGCCTCCGCTGCCGCGACAACGTCGTACTGCGCCAGGCGCGCAAGCAGGCCGGCATGGCGGCGCATCGGGGCCGTATCGAACGCGATGGGCAGGCGCGGTATCGTCAGCAGATCGCCGCCCTCGAAGATGTATACCGTTTCGTCGGCGTAGATCATGCCGATGGTCTGCGCGTAGGCCTGCAGACTTTTGAAGCTGCCCGCAAGATTGAAGACGATCCGGCCGCCCTGTTCTCGAAGGGCAGGGAGCGTCTGGTCGCACCATTCGAGCACACGATCGATCCCGCGGCTGAAATCCTGCTGCGATCGGGTGTTCAGCCGCTCCAGCGGGACGATCGTCACCTCGCGACAGCCCGCCGCGCGCAGGCGGTCCCGAACGAGCTCGGCCGTCAGCGCGCCCTGGTGGGTATCTGTGGCAAGGAGATAGTGCGAGTATTCCGGGCCGGCCGCACGGCGGGTCAGCGCTCCATTGAGCTCGGCGCTTAGCTTTTGCGCCTCCGCGTCCGAGGCGGCCTCCAGCCGCGCGCGGACCGCATGCGCGCGCTCCTGCACCGCCAGCCGATCGGCCTCGGCGTATTCCGGCTCGCGCAGGTTGGCGGTCTTCCAGAGCAGCCTGCGGGTCTGCTCGTCCGCTCCGTTGGTAAGCAGGCTGGTGCCGACCGTGCTGACGACGTACGTATGGTGCATGGGTCAGCGCTCCTCTAGAGGCAGAATGTCGACCAGCCTGTAGCTCCGCCCGATGGGCTCCACGAGCACGTCGGCGGTTGCGCTGTTGCCCTTGTTCCGGGCTCGCGCTGCGGCCACTTCGAGCAACTTCGCGAGCATGGTTCGCTATGACCTGCTGCAAGCGCGAGCTTACGTTTCCGGCCAAGCGGTGGGGAGCTGCGCCAGGGGTCCTGCCGTGGGTCCTTTGTGATCCCTAGCCGCGCTCTCGACGCAGTGCCGGAGGAAGCTCGCGACAAGCGGAACCCACTTGTCGGCGTCCACCTTCGTGACCGGGCGGTCCCCGTGAGCGAACAGCGAGCTGTTTCTCACCGTGAGGAACGTCTTCAATCGGTCACTCACCGTACGGTACCGCTGGACAATAGAGCTGTCTTCGAGACTCGCCAGGATCTCCCATGCGTCGACGAGTCCTACCTGAACCTTGCCATTTGCCGAGCGCTTGCTGGCCATCTTCGCGCCGATTGGCTCTGGCAGCCGTCCGCAATCCACGTTTCCGGTGTCGATCTGATGGACGGCCGAAAGGCGTTTCTGAGCGGTCAGCTCGACGGCGCGATAGAGCCGGCCGAACGCGTCATCATATCGTCCCTGCGACGCGCGGCGTTCCGCATTCAGCACAAGGTCCTCAACCAACTCGAATCCGTGCCCTTTGCCGGACAGGGTGAGACCGAGCCACTGTGAATACGGCTCCAATCCCGGCAAACCGCGCATTCGATCGCGAGCTGCCTCGTGATCGAATCGGTCCCATGCGTCCATCGCCTCGCAGAACTGTATTCTCTGTTGAAACCGGTCGCGGAGGCCGGGTGCGGCGAACGCCGCCGCACTCTCCCGCAGGAATGCGGCCGCGGCGCCGTAAGCGTAGGTTCGGAGGATCTGCTCGGCTGTTGCGAATCCCCGCTCGGCGCGAAGCCGATAGACCTCGACGGGGACCGCAAACTCGGTGGAGCTCTGCACCTGCTGCAGGTCCGGCCGTCTGCCGACTACCAGCTGCAATCGGCAGCGTGGTTCGTCGCATCCCGCCATCGCGAGAGCGGCAGTCAGGGTCTTGGTCCCGCCCGTGTAGTCGACGATCACGTCCGCACCGGCATGCTTCGCAAGGGAGCTGCGAAGCGCGTCTGAACTTTCGAGATAGCACGATGACAGATCATCACAATCGGTCAGGATAGTAACCGAGTATCTGTCCTTATCGAGGTTGAGTAGAACAGGCACGGCGGGCAAATCCGGGCTAGGAAGAGCGCGATTGCTCTTGTTTACTTTCCCTTCACCGGCGACGACGACACTCGACTCTCGCGAGCAGAGGAAGACGATCTCATCCGGCCTGGTATCCTGAATGCTGCGGACAAGCGGCTCATGGCTGCCGCCAACTGTCAGCATAAGTATGCGCATGGGCTAACTCCTCTCCTGGCAGGCGGCGACGCCCGCAGTATCGATCACTTAGGCCGAACCTCCATCAGCTGGAAGCCGTTGCCAACCGGCTTGCAATCGACCTCCGCCTCGATTGCCTTCTTCTTGAGTCGCGCGGCAGCATCCTCGTTCAAAGTCTTGAGGATGCGCGGTGCCTCCTGGCCCTCCGCCATCGCGGTCTGGCGCCGATCGTCCAGGTTCGTCGCGATGAGCTTACCCGTGCCGGCGTTTCGCAAGACGCTGGCCTTCTCCCAGGTAACCATGGCCGGCGCAGCGGCGCCCTGCGGAGCCACAGCCGCAGTCCGGCCCGCGGGCGCGCGCGCTGCACTCGGACTCGCGGAGGCCGCCGGGCCGGACTCGTCCTCCACGCGGAATCGCCCGTAGCCGGCGTTCGTCTTCCCGCCCAAGCCGAACTCCGTCAAGGCGTAGACGAGCATCTCCCACACAAGCGCGCGCCACTCCGGCGCCGGGCACTCGACGGCGAAGAGGAACTTCGCGCCGGGCGGGACGACGAGGAATGGCACCGGGACCGGATTGTCGAAATCGGTCGGCCAGTTCTCGCCCGCGCCCCGGCTGCCGTAGTACTTCTGATGGTGAACAGTGATCACGTCCCGGTGGAACGGCCCGACCTTTGGATCGCGATCGAATGAATGGGGATCGAACCAGGCGTCCCAGAAGATGGCCGCGCCGGCGCTCCCGCCCTTGCGTGCCGGCGTGCCGCGTACAGCCTCGCTCTCGCCGGCGCTCACAGGCTCCGGGTCGCCGTCCGCCGCTGCGCGCGCTGCCCGCGGCGGTGGGACGCCGAACAGTGCGCCGAATTCCGGCGAGGAGGACTTTATGCCCCCTCGCTCCGCGGCGCGGCGCAGTACGCCCTTGATGCTGGAGCCGGGGAGGGCGGGCATGCCATACGTGTGATGGATGGACAGGCCGTTCTCCAGCGGTGAGGCGTTGCCCAATCCCACCGCCAGCGAGCCGGCGGTCTCGGCGGTCAGCGTGAGGCAGCCGCGTGTCTCAGCGGTGGCTCGCCAGCGGGCGAACGCCCGGCAATAGACAGCGGACGGCCGGATATTCATCAATGCATTCAGAAGCTGCTCCTTCGGAGTCTCCTTGTGATCGATCAGCCGGCGATCGCGCAGCAGGCCGGCGTGCGAATCCGATTTCGGCTGGAGCCTCTCCAGCCCTGATCTGCATGCGGTCATGGCCGCCTCCCTTCGCGTAAGCCGTCTCCATCGTGTCCCGTTGCCCGGGCCGGAAGCGCCTCGCCGGCGCGCATCCCTCTTCCGGGGACGGCGCGCCGCGGCGCGGGCAGGCTCGCATGCAGGGGGCGCCGTGCGCTAACGCTCATCACCGCCGCCCTCCTTCACCTTGAGGATAGAAACGGCGAACCGCTTGTAGTAGCTCCAGGCCGCGAGAACGCGCCGTGTGTGCTGGATATACTCGGGCGCATCGCAGATCGCGATGGCCCTGGCATCCGCTCCGGTGATCGCCTTCACGTCGTCGAGAATACGGTTGTGAGCCTCCCGTTTGCGCTTGTCTCCCTTGCCGTCGTCAACCCCCTTCGCCTCGGAGAACGCCACGGCCTGGCAGAGGCCGCACGTGAGCACCATGACGGGAAAGTTGTGGCAGATCCGGCCGTAGTCGTCCTTCCACGTCCTCTTCGATTCGTCGGACATTATCTCGGTCATGCGGCTGGCTGCCAGCGCCATATCCGCCTGCGCCCGTGACTTGATCTTCATCACTGCACCGCCAATCTGCAGAGACCGCGACCGATAGTCGTGCCGCCGCCAAGCTGGAGCGTGCCGACCGTGGCGAGGAACTCCCAGGCATCCGTCGCGTTGTCCGGCCTGGCGGCGACTGCCCAGCCGCAGAAGATGGCCTCGGCCGGAACCGCCTCTTCGTACCGCAGGCTGCCGTCCTTCGCGGTTCCCGTCGAGTCCTCGATGGCGGTGCGGCCGATCACCTCCGTGGCCGTTTCGCACAGGAAGTTGAAAACGTTGTCCGGGACGATGACGAAGCGCTCCGCCAGGGTCGTATCGCCGTCTCCGAACAGCTCTGCGCCGATCTTCTCGGCCACAGCACGGGCCTCAGGGCTCACTCGCGCGTCCATGTCCAGGTCTTCGAGACAGATCTTTGACCGTGCGCCGTCTAGGATATCGGGCCCGGCCGCGAGGGCGACAGCCTCTGCCGGGGGCAGCGTGGAATCCACCGGCTTGCCGAGCGCCTTCGCATCCCGCGCGAAGCGGTGGAGGGCGAGCGGCGAGGTGACCCATGCGAAGGTCCCGAAGAAGCTGCGCACGGGCAGGCAGAGGATGCGCATGTCGGTGAGCGTAACCGCTCCCGCGCGATCCGCGCTGCCAAAGAGCGCCTTCGCGGCCTCTTCGCCCCTACTGAGCAGGCAGCGGGCGCGCAATACGCCCTTCAGGCCGCTGCCCGGCAGCACGGGCCAGCCGGTCGCCTTCTCGCGCGCGATCGGCAGGTCGACGATCGCGGCCGATTGGCCCGTGCCGGAGTGCACCGGCGTGAGCGCGTGTAGATAGATGCGTCTGCTCTCGTTCATTGTGCGTGCAGCCCTTTCTTTCGATCGTCCTGCTCGGCCCAGATGCCCCATAATGCGAGGCCGAAGCCGTCCGAGCGGTTCTTGTCGAGTGTCCGGCCCGGCGTCTTCTCGCACTCGTCGTCGCTGACCGGCGCCAGCCAGGCCTCGCCGCCGAGCAGCCCCGGGTCGCCGCTCTCGACCTCGAAGAAGTAGGTCGAGCCGGCGGGCGCGCACCAGCGAACAGGCTTCGGGCGGTTTGTCGTATAGTCCCAGCCGCTGACGGCGACCCGGCGAGGCACGGCGGCGGCGACCAGCTTGAGCGCGAGCCTGCCTTCCAGGCCGGGCGGGGGACCGGTCTTGGTGGTGTTATCCAGCCACTTCGGGATCCAGCCGCGCTCGAAGATGGCCGGCGTCGCGAGGATCATCCGCACTCGCTTCGCGCCCCGGAGGGCCTCGGCGAGTGGAGACGGGCAATCGGGCCAGAGAGAATCCGGCTCCGGCTCGACGACGGCGCACCGGTTCTCGCCGCCCAGCGTCCCGGGGCCGCGGAGCGCCGCCGCATCTTCCGCGCCGGCGACGCGGCAGAGCAGGACGAACTCGGCCGAGTCAGCAGGGCCATCGTCCGGCCAGGCGTGGTGCTCGAATCCGACCATGCTTGTCGAGAAGAGCCGGCCCTCCTCCGTCGTGCCCGTGTCGCCGCGCATCTCGATGTGGACGCGGTGCTGCCTGGGAAGACCGATGTCCGCCTCCAGATCGCAGCCATCGACGGGATTCCCATCGAGCCAGGCCATCATCGCAGCGGCCGGCCAGGTTTCGTAGCCGCGCGCCGGCTTGGCCTCGACGGTCACGTCCATTGGCCTCATCGCGCCGCAGATGTCCGTTCCCACGTCCGGGTCGGGCGCGCGCGGCAGGAGGCGCGTTACGGCGATCGCCTTGCTGTCCCGATCCGGCCGGTGGACGAGTGCGTCGGCGGGCGCGGGAAAGAGCACGCCTTCGCCCCGCGCGAGCAGGGGACCGCGGAGCCGGATCGCGGCGGACACGGCGGGCCAGTCGCAGTCATTGCCAAGACGTGCGCGCCCATACTTGGTGCGCAGGAAGCCCGCGATCGTCGAAGGGAACGGCAGCGGCAGCGTGTCCGCACGGCCCCCGGCGTCCGTGGTAAACGGCCGGCCATCGCGAAACAGCAGCGGGTCGATGCCGCGTATTTTGCAGGTAGTCTCGCTCATTTCGCCGTCCCCCATTGCCAGCTATTCGCCTGGCTCGCCATCCAGCGAAATACGATCAGCTCCTCGGCGAGCCGGTGGAGCATCTCGAAGCTGGTAACCGCTTCGAGCGGCGCAGCAATCTCGGCGCCCGCGCCCTTCTCCTTCTTCTTTCTCTCGAATATCCGCTTCACTTCCTCGCGGATCACGTCAGGCGGCAGATCGGCCCGCTCGACCTCCCTTGCCAGCCGCTCGACTTCGTAAGGGAAGCCGGCGGCGCGCCCGCCCTGGAAGGCGCGGATCCAGGCCTCCCAGCGCGCGAGGTCCCCTGGGTCCTTCCAGGCTGCGGTCGCGCGCCGGGCTTCGCCGCCGCGCGTATGGACCGCGACGTGCAGGCAGTTCCCGCCGGCCTCTTTCGCGGCGCCCTCGGCGTCGCGCGCGGCGGCGAGACTGGCGTAGAGTGGCTCGTGATAGTGGACGACGGCCAGTCCAACGGAGAGAGTCGCGCCGGTCGCCTCGAATGCCCCGGCGAGCTTCCGCGCGCAGGCGATACTCGTGTGCAGCGGGAGGAAGGCGAGGACGTCGTCGCCGCCGCTGTAGACGAGGTGGCCGCCGTGCGCGCCGACGATCCGCGTCGCGTCCGTGGCGAATCTCTGCAGCTTGCTGGAGAATACTCTGTGCCCGTCCGCGGACGACAGCCTGCCGATTGCCTCGCCGATCCTGTCGCCGTCCGCCTGCAGGATCGCGAAGTAGGGATTCGGCTCGCGGCCGCGCATGGCCGTCGCGATCTCCGCGTGCTGCCGGTCTTCCAAATCGCCGTCTTCCAGAAGTTCGTCGCGGCGGCCTTCGAAGATCGCGCCCTGCGGAACGCCTTCGAGCAGCCCGGCGTAGTCCGGCGCTCCGGCGCGGCCTTTCTCGTCTTCGAGGAAGGTCTTGGCGGCGATGTCGGCCGTGGAAGGGACGGACATGCTGGACCCGCGGACACGCTTGAGCAGCGACACCGCGTCCAGCCATTCGGAGGGCTTGAGCCGCAGCGGGCGGGCCTCGACCGCATCGGGCATCCAGGTCTCGCGTTCACGTCCCGCTCTGTCGGTCCCGGTCCGCTTGGCCGAGAGCGCCTTCACCACGGAGTCCCGCGACGGGTCGAGCGGACTCTTGGAGACATTGTGCTTCTGAGGCTGCCTGAAATCCCGCAACGCCTTGCGGCCGGCCAGGAGCTGTTCCACCGCCTTTCGATCGGCCGCATAGTCGGCTGTCCGGCGCCTCCAGGCGGCGAAGAACTCGAGGAAGGAGTTGATCTGCGGGTCCCAGATTCTATCGTCGATTACGGCGCGCTGTTCGGCTGTCAACTTGCCCAGCGCATCGTCCCAGGGCCTCCGAAGACAGGCGCGAGCGGCGGCCTCCGCGGCTTTTGCAGCCTCGGCGGGATCGCCTGCAACCTCCGCGAGGATCTTGTTCGCCGCGCACTCGTCCGCACTCGCGGGGAAGATGAGGCAGTTGGGCTCCAGCGCTGCCAGCTTTGCCGCGGCGGCTTTCGCGACTTCCGATATGAGCAGCGAGCCCGCGTACAGGTCGCCCGTCCGCCGCCCGGCGAGGATGAACTCCTGCACGGGGCCGATGGAGATGGCGATGAGGTAAGTGGTCATGCGAACACCCTCGCCTTCTCCCAGCCCGCCTGGTCCAGAACGTATTTCGCCAGAGCCTCGCGCACCGGCAGTCCCTGCAGGGGAAAGACCCTGTCTCGCGCGCCTCTATCGAGATCGATTTGGTCCCTCGAAATCCGCGAGCCGTTGAGGTCGAGGTCGCCTAGCTCCCAGACGTGGGGCGAGTCCAAGATTACAATCAACGGGCGGTACTCATTTTGTCCGCAAGCCACCGCCTTGGTAATTACCGGCGAAGCAAACCGCTGGCGCAGACGATCCGATCCCTGCAGCGTGAGTTCCGAAGGATCGCCGGCGTTCTTGTCCTTGAACTGGAAGACTATGGGCAGGCCAAGATCCGCGCGCGGAAATCCGCTTGACGGGTGTTCGGGCTTATGACCCGGTGCAGAGCGTGCCGTTATCCTTCGTATCGTATCCGGCTCCGGCCATCGGGACCGGCCTGGGCGATCCGTTCCCGGATTGCGCGCATATCCTCGCTTCTGCCGGAATCCCCAATACACTTCTACAGCAGCATTCCAGGCGCGTATCGGATCCATGATCGGTTGGCCCCACATCGCCCGCGACCCGCTTAGTACTGTCAATAGCTTGGCCGAACCGGTCACGTTGCCCCCTTGGGTAAGGAGCTCGGTCGTCGCGGTGGCCAAGCTGCCGCAACCCCTTCGTACCCTAGCCCCTAAACCGCCGAGCGTAACCCAAGCGATCACCGATCGCCGGACCTCATCGGCGCAGCCCACATCGGAGAGCGAGAGAATCAAGTCGAACGCGGCATCGGTTGTCGCGTAACTTGGCTCGATTATCACGCGGGTTCGATCCGCTTTGCCCTGAAACGGCTGGAGCGCATACGGTGGCCAGTTGCGTTGGAAATCCGGCAACCCTTTCAGGGAGCCGCTGCGGCCGACGTTGTACTCACCGCACTTGACCTGTTTACCCCCGTCTTTCAGGGTCACAGTCAACGCCACCGCCCCACGCTTCGTTGCGCTGCCCCACAGCGCCTCCTCGGCCTCGAACAGATTCGCCGCCGTCGGATACTGCGCGCCCGCCGTAGCGCGCCACCAGAAGCGCAGGTGCCCACGAATGGCGGCGGGGCGCACGACGCAGACCGGGTCCACGTTCCGCGCCTCGTAGCCGCCGCCGAAGAGGGGCGTGATGGTGCGCAGCGAGACTTCGATCGAGTCGCGCTGCGACGCATCCCATACAGGCGGCGCCCCAATGTCGGCGTACTTGCAAATAGGCATGTCTAACCTCCCTTCTACCCGAACGAGCAATAGGTCATGGTATGGATACTGCTCGCATGTCACCTGAACCGGAAGCCCAGCCGCAGGCGGCGGCGACGTCCTGCAGCGAACCGCACAATCCTTCTATTCCGCTGCTTAGGCTACCGGCGCTCCGCACGTCGCGGGCGGTCTGGCCCGGTGCGAGAGTCAAGCCACAATGCATTGCGTCGTTGCGAAAACCGCAGACGTTCTGCCAGAGATTTGCAATCTCAGCAGGGAGCGGCACGGCGAGGTCGCCGGTCGTCAAGGCGTCCGAACCGCGCGCCGAGTCCACGTGGTCTCCACTGGCCGCCCGCACCAGCGCGGTAAGGCACTTCTCCGCGCGCTCCCGCTCATCGCGCTGCATCCATTGCAACCCATTCATCCGGCAGACGATCGAGACCAGCCACTCACGCGCAACCGGCACGGCCACGAACGTCTGGCCGCGGTCGAAGTACCACTCGATCAGCGGCCACTGGCTCGCCAATTCCGCATCGAGGTCGTCGCCCGGGCGCGCGAGTGGAGCGTATGTCGCCCGTATCTCGTCCAGGAGCAGGCCGAATGCCGGCAGCCACCGCTCGACCTCGGCCTGCGCGCGAGCCTCGTCCAGGCAGGCGAGCAGCGCCGCAGCAGCCTTCGGCGCCTCGGCAGGCCGGCCCATCCCAAGCGCCAGCGCCAGATCCTCAATCCGGGAGCCAAGGTTGCGCAGGCGGACCGGCGCCTCCTCGGCCAGCATGGACGAGGAAGGATTGCGCCGAGCCACGACATGCTGATCCACGAGCAGCCTTCCGAGTCTGGCGGCGTCGCCTGTCGCGGTGAAGATCGAGGTGGCGCCGGCCAGGTCGAGCAGGTGGAGCAGCGGCGTGAGATCGAAGACCGGCGCCACGTTGTCCCCGTCGCGCGCATCGAACGCGCCATAATAGATTCCCGTTACGTTCATCTTCCCGGCGGCGCGCAGGAAGGCTGCAGTCATTGCGACCAGGAAGGGCAGCGAGCGGAACCCGTGCGTCACGTCCAGCACCACCTCGTCCTTCGCGATGCTGCCCGTGAGCACGCGGACTATCTCCCACACCTCTGCCTCGTTCGCCCCATCCGGGATGGCAACGGGCACAACGAGCGCCCGGCCCTCGAGCGCAGAACGGAGATCGCGCCAATTATCGCTGCCCTCCGCGCCCTTCGTCAGAAGCACGCGGACTTCCGTTGGCTTGAGCCACTTGCAAAGCGCCTCGGCAAAGAACCGCGTCTCGAAGGCCTGGCCGTCTTCCCACCGATAGACCGTCCGTTCGTATCGCCGCAGGCCGATGGTCGTGATAAGTATCATGCTCAAATCCCCCTAAAAACGAATCGCGCTCATTGCAATCCAGCGCTTCCGAAACCAAAGGAGCGTATGGTACTCCAGCCGGAGCGCCAAAGTCAAGGTCGGGTGAGCATAAATAATCGAAGCGCGCACAGATCGGAGGTTTCGGCGCTCGCGGCGGGCGCATTCGTATCGCGAGTCGGCGATGACTTCGCGCCTGGGACGAACGGCGGCGCGGAGCGGAAGTTCACTGGAGGCCCAGTACAGGAACGGCGATGCCGGACCCGAGCGGCCAAGCTTCGACGACATGTTCGCCGGCTCGACAGAATACTCCTTGTTAGCAGGCGGCGGGCCGTGTCGGAATGGGAGGGGTTGGGGAGCGCATCCAGCGGCCTGCAAGGCGCTCGTCGAATGCGCTGCAAGGTTGGATACGCGCACGAAGAGCTCTAAACGCGGTATCTCCAGGTCAAGATGGGCTCGGAAGCCACAAACCACCGCGCTGTGGAGATCAAAAAGGCATCCAAATCAACGGAATCGGGCGACTTTCGCCCGATTCCGAATCAGTCTCGTCAAAACTGGGCCGTCCCGGAGTCAATCTGGTAAGAAACTGCACAGTCCCAAAGCACTCGTACCGCCGATTCGCCGACTGAGCGGCCCCATGGCGGCCATCGCAGACACGCATTCGCGCCCGTCATTCATTCCCTCACGGCGCAAGATCAACTCGGAAAGAATTAATCGACGCGCGCTTCGGTGCCGCCGCTGCGGCAGATGTCCTCGTGGCCTCAGGCCTTCTCTGTTGGGCGCTTTGCGATCTCCGCACGAATCTCTCCTCTTGCGGTCTGCGTTGCGTGAAAGCCGATCTAATGCCTCCTCCGCGACTCCGCGCACGGCCCTGTCTGTGCCCGCTCTGCCGATTCGGCGCGCTTTGCGGGCGGTCTGCTGGTTTTACAGGCTGCGCGCAATGCGCCTGTGCGCGACGTGGCGCCCGGCGATTTCGACCGGCTACCGGAACCCGTGCGCCAGGGAGCCGATCAGCAGCGTCCAGCCGTTGGCGAGGACGAAGAGCATCAGCTTGGCGGGCAAGCTGATGACGGTCGGCGGGAGCATCATCATGCCCATGCTCATCAGCGTGGAGGCGACCACCATGTCGATCACGAGGAACGGCAGGTAGATGTAGAAGCCGATGATGAACGCCGTCTTCAGCTCGCTGGTGATGAAGGCGGGAATGAGCGTGAGAAGCTGGACGTCCTTCTCCGTACGCGGCCGCTCGACCTTCGAGAGGTTGATGAAGAAGATCAGGTCGCTCTTGTAGGTCTGGCGCAGCATGAAGCCGTGCAGCGGCTTCTCCGCGCGGTCCAGCATCACCGGCATCGTGATCTTGTTCGCGAAGTAGGGCTGCAGCGCGTCGTCGTTGATCTTGGTGAACGTCGGCTGCATGATGAAGAACGTAAGGAACAGCGCCATGCCGGCCAGGATCTGGTTCGGCGGGAGCTGCGGCGTGCCGAGCGCGCTGCGCAGGATCGAGAAAACGATGATGAGCCGCGTGAAGGCGGTCATCATGATGAGCAGCGACGGCGCGATCGTCAGGATCGTCATCATGAGCAGGATCTGCAGCGAGATCGCCACGTCCTGCGGGTTCTTCGCCTGATCGACGCCGAGGGTGATCTTCGGCAGCGGGACCGTCTGCGCATGCGCCTGCAGCGCAGTCAGCCAGCCGGAGAGCAGCATGCCGAGGATGCCGATCCAGAAGGCCCGGCTGGTGAGCAGCGCCTTGAGGATCGCCACCGGGCGGCGGAGTAGCTGGTAGCCGGTTGCTGGTTGCTGGTAGCTGGTTCCTGGCTGCTGGTTGCTGGTCTCGGGCTGCCGGCGGCCCGCAGCTGGCAGCTGGTGGCTGGCAGCTGGTTGCAGGTTCCTGGTTTCGGGCTGCCGGCCGCCGGCAGCTGGCAGGTGGTAGCTGGTTGCTGGTTGCTGGTAGCTGGTTATGGGCTGCGGGCCGCTGGTGCCCGAAGCGATTCGGCGCAGGTGCGCGGCTATTGTGGCTGGGAACTGCATTAGCGGCTGGTCCCCTGGGAGCGGTAGGTGGACTGGGCTTCGCTTACGGTGCGGAGCCGGTTCAGGCGGCGCTGGACCGTGTCGCCGGCGCCACGCATCGCCTCTTCCAGCGAGCCGACCACCGCGCCGGCCGGCATCCGCCGATCGTCCAGGTTCAGGCCGTCCATGTCGGCGGCGGCCTCCTGGAGCAGCCGGCGAAACTCATCGGATTCCGCGCCGGAGCCATCGGCAAACTCGCTCAGGACGGATACGCCGCTCGCGCCGGCGGAGAGCAGGAGCGTACGGCCGCGGACCTGGACCAGGTGGAGAGCCGCGCCGCCGACGTTCATCGTTTCGACGAGGCGGATGCCCGCCGTGCCGTTACGCACCGTGTCGCTGCCGCGGAAGAGAGAGGAGAGCGCCGCGCCGAGGCCGGGTCCCGGACGGGCCGGGGCAGAGGGCGCAGCGCCGACGGGCAGCTTGCCGGACTTCTGCTGATAGCGTCGCAGCAGGTGCAGGCAGACGATGATGAACAGGACCGTCGGAACCAGGTAGAGCAGCATCTTCCATCCGTCGCCGACGGCCTGCATCGGGCTGTCGATCGTATGGTCCCTGGACTCCGCCGCGGGCGTAGGGTCGGGCCTGGCCTGCGAAATCGCCGTGTCGCCGGTGGACGCGGCGGCGCCGGCCGGCGCACTCGGCTGGCCGGAGGCGTGGGTTCCCGCCGTCGCGGGCGGGCCGGAGGCAGGCGGCGCGGCCTGCCGGATCTCGGCGCCGGCGGATGCCTGCGCGGGAGGGATCGCGCCATCGGACGGGCCGTGCGCGGAAGGCTGCGGAGCGGCTGCCGCGGATTCGCCGGACTCCGCGCCATTCGACGGCGCGGGGAGGCCGGGAGTGGCGGCTGCGCCGGCCGCCGGTCCGCCGGAGGCCTGTCCAGCGGTGCTGGGCGCGGCGGCCTGGCCGTTCGCATTGGAGATCGGGGGCGCGCCAGCGGCCGGACGAGCGCCCGAGTTCGCACTGCCCGCGGCCTGCGAAGGCGCCGCACCGCCGGCCGTCTGGCCGGCAGCCGCGCCGGCGCCTGCGAGGGCTCCGGTGGAGCGGGCCGGCGCGCTGGCCGTGCTACCGCGAGCGCCGGCGCCGGCTGGGCCCAGCGCGCCACGGGCCGCCGTGGCACCCGTTCCGTTGCCGCCGCCAGTGTAACCCCCGGCCGCGCGGGCCGGCGCGCCGCCCGCGCGGCTAGTGGCGCCGACGGACGGCCCTGCAGCGCGGACCGCGGTCAGGTTGCCAGCGCCAGCGGACGATCCTGAAGTGCGGACCGCAGACAAGTTACCAGCGCCAGTTGAGTTTCCAGCGGCACGGGCCGCAGTCCGGGTTCCGGCGCCCGTGGAGAGTCCGGCAGCTCGGGCAGCCGTCCGGGTTCCGGCGGCGGTGGAGGCTCCGCGGGCCTGCGTGCCAGCCAGGCCATTGACGGCGGCGGCCGGCCGGCGGGTCGCGGGCTTCGGAGCGGCGGCCTGCCGTGCCTGCGCCGCGGCCGCATGGAGGCGGCGCTGGCGCTCCTCCTCCCTGGCCCAGTACTCCCTGACCCACTTTTCGCGCCAGGCGCTGGCGCGGAGCGTCGCCGGCGTGCCGGCGGCCGGCGCCGCGGCGTTGACCGCCGTCTGCCCGGCGGTCCGGGGCGCCCCGGCCTGACCGTGAGCAGCGGCGCACAGCGCCGCAGCGGCGAGCACGGCGATCAGGCGCACAGCGTTTTGAGATTTCATCTTCGGTCCCCCCTTCCGATGCCGGCTACGCGCTCCGCCGGACTTACGATCTCCGAGATGCGCAGGCCGAAGTTGTCCTCGATGACCACAACTTCGCCCTTCGCCACCAGGCGGCCGTTCACCAGCAGGTCCACGGGCTCGCCGGCAATGCGGTCCAGCTCGATCACGGAGCCGGTCGAGAGCTCGAGCACGTCGCGGATGAGCATGCGGACGCGGCCGAGCTCCACCGTCACGTCGAGCGGAATATCCAGGATCATGTCCAGGCCGCGAGGCGCTGAAACGCCGGACCCGTGGCCCGGGGGCTCACCGAACGGCGCTGCGCCCCCGCCCGGCAGGGGCAGCGTCGGCGCCATGCCGCCGAAGCCGTCGGCCGCGGTCTGGCTGAACAGCGCGGCGACGTCGTCCTCGCTCATCGGCGAGCCGGCGTTGAACTCAGCGCCGCCGCCCTTCGCTCCGGACTGGGCCTCGGTCATGAGCGCGAGCGTGAAGAGCAGAGTAAGGACGATCGGCTCGGCCTGCGCCAGCATCACCACGAGCTGCGCCTCTATGGCGCTGCCCTCCAGGGCAAATACCGGCGGCACCGTGAGCGCCCCCACGTGCGTGGAGCTGGCGTCGATCTCGTAGTGGTCGCCCGTGGCCTCGGACAGACCTACCGCAAGGCCGCGGACCAGGCCGCTCATGCCTGTCGAGAGTGTGTCCAGCTCGGGCTCCGAGATGGGGATCGTCGGATCGCCGCCGGACATCCCCTGCATCAGATCCACCAGGACGCGCGCGGCCTCCTCGCCCGCTACAAGCACGCCCTCGCTTGTGACCGGGCTGCTGACGGTGAAGAGCGTCTGCAGGACGGAATCGGTGCGGGAAAGCAGATCGGTGAGCGATACCGGCCGGACGTCCAGGAGGTCGACGCTCGCCTCGCCATGGAGCTGTTCCGTAAGCGCTGCGCCAAGCGCGGGCGCGATACGCTGCATCAGCCCCTGGATCTCCTCTGTCTGGTTTGCGGTCAGTTCGGGCATCGGGTCCTCCGAGAACGGATAATCACGATTGTAAGTCCTGGGCGCGCTGCGGGCGCGGAGGCCCGCGCTACCGAATGGCCGTTTCCTCTATGCTTCGCGGGCACGGGGGCCTGCGCTGCCGAATGGGCCGGCTGGCCCGTCGCGCCGAGTGGGCTATGCGGCGGTCTTGCCGCCCATGGGATAGTCGGGCGCTTCGGCGTCCGGGTTGGCGCGGTTCACATAGACCGCCAGCTTCTTGCCCCGGATACCGGGCTTGCCGAGGAACTTGGTGCAGTTGCCAACGATAATCTCCACCTCGTCGTCCTTCCCGCGCTGGAGCGGCACGACGTCGCCCACCTTCAGGTCGAGCACGTTGTCTACGGAAAGCACCGTGCTGCCGAGGCGAACGGTACAGACAACCTGTGTTTTCGCGAGGCGGCGCGCGAGCACGGCAGCGTGCTTGCCGGAGTTCTTCTTAACGCTGCTGGCGAACCAGCGCTGGGCGCTCAGCTTGGGCGTGACCGGCTTCAGGACCTGGTACGGGATGCAGATGCTCATGGCGCCCCGGAGGTCGCCGACCTTGATCTCGAAGAGGATCGACACGACGACATCGTTGGGCGGCACGATCTGCACGAACTGACTCTGCGTCTCCATGATCTCGCGCCGCGGCGTGAACTGGGCGATGCCCTCCCATGCCGTGAAGAACTCCCGCAGGGCACGATCGACGATGCTCTCCGTGAGCGCGCGCTCGATGTCTGTCAGGACGCTGTTGGACTTCGTCATGCTTCCGGGCCCGCCCATCAACCTGTCGATCATCGAGAGAATGATGTTGAACTCCACCTCGAGGATCGCCTGGCCGGACAGAGGCGCCATGCTGAAGACGTTGATGATGCTGGAGGTGAGCGAGCGCATGTACTCGTCGTAGGGGATCTGCTCGACGGAGACGAGGTCGACGTGGACCGGCACGCGCAGGTAGCCGGAGAGCGAGCCGGCGAACAGGCGGGCGAACGTCTCGTGGAGCATCTGCAGGGTTCGGAGCTGGTCTTTTGCGAACTTGTCCGGCCTGCGGAAGTCGTACGGCTCGATATCGACCGCGCCGCGTATTTCGCGCCCGCCGATAGAGGGCGCAGGCGACTGGGCGCTCAGCGTGCCGCCGGAAGGCGTCGCGGGATTGCCTGGCTCCGGCGCCGGCGCATAATCCGACTCCGAGCCATCACCCTGGAGCGAGGAGAGAAGCGCTTCTATCTCGGCCTGGGAGAGAATCTCTGACAAGGCATTACCTCGACGACGCGGGGAGATTAGGCCGAAGAGGCGAGCGGCGAACCGGAGTTTAGCGGGTCGAGACGCCAGCGCGCACCTTCCCGACTCATTATCGGCTGGGAGGCGCGGCGCCTGTAGGGTTTACGGGGGAGGAGAGAGGCGGGAGGGTATTCGGGTGTCCGGTATTCAGGTGTTCGGCGTTGGGTGCTGGGTGTTCAGGAGGGGTCGCAGTGGTATGGTCCCGATCACCGGCCACTGACAACCAGACACCGAAGCCGGCATTACTGCATCCTGCGTGTTCGGGCTACGTAGAGCTCCATCAGGACCTCTTCGGTCTCGCGCTCGTTGAGCCATTCCCAGTAAAAGGGATGATTGAGGAGCATTTCCATGCTGAGGACGCGGCGACCGTTCGGGCCATTGGGCTTCGGCATGGGGAGGTTATCGCGGTTGTAAGCCGCGCAAACGTCCAGATAGAGCGTCCGATCGGCGCAGGCCGTCGCGGCCTCCTGGGCCGACGCCTCGCGGTTCCTTCTTCGCGGCATCGATTTACCTCCATGGCGCCCACACGGGCGGAGCGCGCGTCGGTGGCGCGCTGCACACGAACCCATCCCTGCAACGATCGGCAAATCGTAGCCACGTCCCCGCCTGCCGGATCGACCGCGCGCGCCGGCAAGCGCTCAGTCGTGTCCCGTCTGACGTGCCAGGACGATATGTTGTTCTACGTTTATTCGTCGGCGAGAATTAGCCCGATCGCGACGCGCCGGCCGATTCCGCCCAATTCCGGCATTGACAGCAGGTTAAATCTCCGCTACAATGCCCAGGATCAAACCGCCCGCCGGCCAGCATCCGGCGCCGCGCCGCCCACCGCCGACCGCCGCCTGCGCGGGCCGGACCATTCCGCCGCCGACTAGAGCTACCTTCCAACATGCCCGAAACCGAGTCCACGTCGGCAATCGCGCAATCCCCTTCGGACGCCGCCGTTCGCATGGAATCCATCACGAAGCGCTTCCCTGGCGTCGTCGCGAACCAGGATGTGTCGCTGTTCGTGAGGCCCGGCACGTTCCACGCAGTCATCGGCGAGAACGGCGCGGGCAAGTCTACGCTGCTCAACCAGCTTTACGGGCGCTATCGGCCAGATGCCGGCCGGATATTCCTCGGTGGCGAGGACGTGACGGGCGCCCTCTCCAGCCCGGCCGACGCGATCCGGCGCGGTCTGGGCCTGGTGAGCCAGCACTACGCGCTCATCCCCGCGCTCAGCCTGCTGGAGAACGTCGTCCTGGGCGCGGAGCCGGTGCGCGGCGGATTCATCGACCGGCGGGCCGCGGCGGCCGATATCCGCTCCCTCTTCGCGCAGCTCCAGCTCGATCCGCTCGACCTGGACCAGCTCGCGGGACGCGTCTCTGTCGCGGTCGGCCAGAAGATCGAGATCGTCAAGGCGCTCTACCGCGGCGCCAGGATACTGCTGCTGGACGAACCGACGGCCACGCTGGCGCCACAAGAGGCCGACAGCCTCTTCGCGCTGCTCGGCACGCTCCTTCATAACGGATCGACGATCGTCTTTGTGACGCACAAATTGCGAGAGGTGATGGCGTACAGCCAGAGCGTGACCGTGCTGCGGGCCGGCCGCAACGCGGGCGACTTCCTGACCGCCGAAACCAACCCGGAGGCGCTGCTTGCCGCAATCATCGGGCCGCGGGAGGGCGGAGTCGTGAGGGCGCGCATGGACACGAGGGATGCGGCCCGCGGGGCTGCCGGAACCAGCGCGGCCGAGGCGCCGGCCCGGACGGGCGCCACCGTCGCGGCGGAGATGGCGGACCTCGACCTTGGAGCGATCGCCGGACGCCCCGATCCTGACGGCGCCGGCGCGGCTACAGGCGACCGCGATGCGGCCCCCACCGCGGAAACCGCCGCGCCCGCGGCCGTCGCGGCCCCGCTGCTGCGCATCGCGGGACTGACCGTGCGCGGACGGCGCGGAAGACCGGCGGTCGAGGGAGCGTCGCTGGCCGTGGCGCCGGGTGAGATCGTGGGTATCGCCGGAGTGGATGGAAGCGGCCAGAGAGAGCTGGCGGAGGCGATTATCGGCCTGCGCACGGCGGAGAGCGGCGAGATCGGGTGGCTCCAGCCGGACGGCGAGCGGACATCCCTTGCCGGCCGCTCGGTGCGCGCGAGACAGCGGCTCGGGATCGCGTATATCCCGGAGGACCGGCACCGGTCGGGCCTGGCGCTCGATTTTACCGTCGCGGAGAACTATCTGCTGGGCCATGAGACGATGCGAAGCTGGGGCGGCGGCCTGCTGCTCGACGCGCGCCGCATCGGGGAGCGCGCGAACGCGATGATCCGGCGGTACGACGTGCGGATGGGCGCGCGGGACGCGAGGGCGGTGGCGCGAGGGCTCTCCGGCGGCAACCAGCAGAAGGTCGTGGTGGCGCGCGCGATGGACGGCGGACCGCGCCTGCTCGTGGCATGCCAGCCAACGCGCGGCCTGGACGTGGCCGCCTCGCAGTTTGTCTACCGAACCTTGCGGGAGGCACGGGACCGTGGGCTCGCGATCCTGCTGTTCTCGCTCGACCTGGACGAGCTGCTCGACCTCTCGGACCGGATCGTGGTGATGTACAACGGGCGGATCGCGGGAGAGCTCGCGCGGACCGAGGCGACGGCGGAATCGGTCGGGGCGCTGATGACCGGCGCGATACGGCCCGACGCAATGGCGCTGGAGGCGCGTGAGCGGTGAGCAGCTCCAGCGCCGGGGGCGCGGGCTTCAAGCAGGCGCTTATCAGCATTGCGGCCGGTCTCGTGGTCGCCTGCGTACTGATCCAGCTCTCCGGCTACAGCGCGCCTTTCGCGCTGAGCGCGCTCTGGTCCGGCGCGACGGGTCTCCAGGCCGGGCCGGCGACGGGCCCCACGGACGTCGCGCTGGGGTCCGGCCACGTCAATCTGTTCCAGCTCGCGCAGTCGCTCGCCACGGTGACGCCGCTGCTCTTCTGCGGGCTGGCCGTGGCGCTCGGCCTTCGGGCAGGCCTGTTCAACATAGGCGCGCAGGGTCAGTTGACGGTGGGCGCGCTGGCGGCGGCGGCCGTCGGGCTTATCGGCGCCCCGGAGGCGGCGGGCTCGGCGCCGCTCCACGCGCCCGCGGCCCTGCGGGTCCTTGCGGTCGCCTGCAGGCTGCCTCTCGTGCACATTGCGCTCACGTTTCTTGCGGGCGCCCTGGCCGGCGCCGCGTGGGGCGCGATTGCCGGCGCGCTGAAGGCCTGGCGCGGCGTCCATGAGGTGATTACCACGATCATGCTGAACTTCATCGGCCTGGACGTGGCGAACTACCTGGTGACGCACAGCCTGAGGGATCCACACAGCCCGAACCCGGAGACCCCGCGGATGGCGGAGACCGCGATCCTGCGGCCGCTCGTCGCACACAGCAACCTTACTGCCGGGCTGATTTTGGCGCTGATCGCGGCGGCCGCGGTCGCCCTGTTCATCGCGCGAACGTCGCCGGGGTTCGCGATCCGCGCCGTCGGGCTGAACAACGACGCCGCGGAGGCCGCGGGCATCTCGACCGCGCGCGTGCTCGTCCTCTCGATGGCGCTCGCCGGAGCGCTCGCCGGAGCGGCGGGCGCGATCGAGGTGATGGGCGTTCACCACCGGTACGTGGAGGGCGTGGCCGGCTCGTACGGATTCGATGGCATCGCCGTTGCGCTGCTCGGCGGCGTGAGCGGCGGCGCGATCCTGAGCGCCCTCTTCTTCGGGCTCCTCGCCGCCGGGAGCGACACGATGCAGGCCTTCACGTCGGTTCCGGCGCCGGTCGCCGTCATCGTGCAGGCGACGGTGATCATGTTCGTCGGGATCCGGCGGTTCGGGCGATTCGCACCGACCGCGAAGGCGGGAGACGGAGGCGATTCCGCGCGGCCGGCAGACGCCGGCTCGGCGCCGGCACTGCCCGCCGCTACGGACCACGGTCGCGTCGCCGCGAGGATTGCGGCAGACCCGACCACGCCTTTCGAGACGGGAGCGAGGAGTGGGGACCGGGGATCGGCACCGGAGAGCGGAGGGCCGGCTGATGGGCGGTAGCGGCTGGTTGTGGGCGCTGCTCGTCGCGACGCTCTTCAGCGCCACGCCTCTCATCCTCGCCGCGATGGCGGGCATCCTGTCGGAGCGCGCCGGCGTCGTGAACATCGCGCTGGAGGGGCTGATGCTGGCGGGCGCCTTCGCGGGCGTCTGGGCGGGGCAGCAGGTACCGGCGCTGGGCATCCTGGCCGCGCTCGCGGCCGGCGCGCTGCTCGGCTTACTGCACGCGGTCCTGACGCAGAAGGCGCGGATGGACCACGTGGTGAGCGGCCTCGCGATTACGCTGCTCGCGGCCGGGGGCACACGATTCCTGTTCCAGCGCGTCTTCCCATCGACCGGCTTCAACATAGCGGGCCTGCCTCGCGACCTGTTCGCCTGGACCGCGGTAGTGCTGCCGTTCGTGGTCGCCGTCGCACTAGCCCGGACCCGCTTCGGGCTGCGGCTGCGCGCCGTCGGCGAAAACCCGGAGAGCGCGCGGATGGCAGGCATCGCGCCGTTCCCCGTACGGATGGCCGCCGTGACACTTTCGGGAGTGCTCGCCGCGTTCTCCGGCGCGTACCTGTCGATGGGCGTGGCGCACCAGTTCTCGCCGGACATGTCCGCCGGCAAGGGATATATCGCGCTGGCGGCGGTGATCTTCGGCAAGTGGAACCCCCTCGGCGCGGCTCTGGCGGCGCTGTTCTTCGGCTTCTTCGACGCGCTGCAAAGCCAGCTTCAGATCAGCGGGGTGCGGCCCTGGCTCGGCATCGAGTGGTCCAGCGCATACCTGCTGCAGGCCCTGCCTTACGTGATGACGATCATTGCGCTGGTGAGCGTGGTTGGCCGCGCGACGCCGCCTGCGGCGCTGGGGCGGGAGGAGGCGTGAGTGGGTGACTTGGCGACCTCAGCGGAAGGAGGGAATACGGCTTTCGGCCACCGTTGGCCAGCGACTAAAGTCGCGCCTGACAAGACACTTGTCCGCCTGCGCGGACACCGGCGCCAAGGTCTCGCGTTCTACTCGTTCGGAATCGCATTGCAACGGGCACCGGGCGCCGGCTTCGGTTGATTCCGCAGAAGAGCGTGGCCAGCGCGGCTCGCAGCGTGTTCCGCTTGCCGAAGTTCACCGCTCGCCGACGCGGCAGATAGAGGTGACCGTGCGGCGGAACTATAACCGAGCATATCTCCACTTCGCCCCGGTGACGTGGGACCCCCAGCAGTTGATCTCACCACGGGTGCGCGGCCTGGTCTACACGATCATTCTTTCGGAGTACGCGAAGCAACATTGCCGAGTCGAGGCGATAGGCGGCATCGAGGACCGCGTCCACGTTGGTGTCCATATGTCGTCAGTCGCGTCGTCTTACAGCCTTACGAAGGCGACGACGGGCGGCTCGTCGAATGCTGCTACGAAGCGGTTTCCGGAGGTATTCTTCAAGTGGCAGGGCGCGTACGGTGTGGAGTCGGTTTCTCCAAAGGGGCTCGCGGAAGTCATTCGGTATGTGCAGCGACATAGAGAGCGTCACACCGCGGACAGACTGGTGGAGCGCTGGGAAACGATCGATTCAGACATGGACGAAGAGTGAGGTCTAAAGGCTTGGCACGCATCAATCCTGCGTACGTCGGTCCGCAGAGGGTCGGGCCGGCGACTAATGTCGCCCCTGACATGGCAATCGCCCGCCCACACGTGGCTATCGCCCTGCGCCGGCACCGGCGGTCGCGTGCCCCGATCTGCGATGGCGACGACTTGCTTGATTGTCCGCGCAGGCGGACCACCGTTTTGTCAGGCGCGACTTTAGTCGCCGGCCAAAGGGCCCCGGGCCACGCACTATATTCGCGGTTGAAGACGGCTCGCCACGGTGTCGGTATCCGCGCTAGGCGCGTAATTCGCGCCGCGTATATGGCTGCCGCAGCGGTTCTCATGATATGCGCCGCCGGCTCCCTACCGGCGCAAATCAAGACCGCTCCGCCGCGCGACTACCCCGTCACGCCAGTAACGTTCACGGACGTGCACCTGACGGATAACTTCTGGCGGCCGAAGATCGAGACGAACCGGACGGTGACGATCCCGTTCGCCTTCCAGAAGTGCGAGGAGACCGGGCGAGTCGCGAACTTCGAGCGGGCGGCCAACGCGCTCAAGGGCGAGCCGACCGATGGCAAGCTGCCGGGCTATCCGTTCGACGATACGGACATTTACAAGGTGATCGAGGGCGCCTCCTATTGTATGAGCGTGCAGCCCGATCCGAAGCTGGACGCTTACGTGGACGGCCTGATCGCCAAGATCGCGGCGGCGCAGGAGCCGGACGGCTATCTCTACCCGGCGCGGACGATCAACCCCGCGCATCCCCACTCCTGGTCGGGCCGGGAGCGCTGGCAGAACGAGCAGATCCAGAGCCACGAGCTGTACGATCTCGGCCATCTGTACGAGGCGGCGGTGGCGCATTTCCAGGCGACCGGGAAGCGCTCCCTTCTCAACCTCGCGCTCAAGTCGGCGGACCTGCTGGACCGGACGTTCGGGCCGGGCAAGCGGGCGATCTGGCCGGGCCACGAGATTGTCGAGATGGGGCTGGCGAAGCTCTACCGCGCCACCGGCGAGGAGCGCTACCTGAAGCTGGCCAAGTTCATGATCGACTCGCGCGGGCCGGGAACGGGTCCGGGCAGCGGCAGCGAGTACAACCAGTCGCACAAACGGATCGTCGACCAGACGGAGGCGGTGGGGCACGCCGTGCGCGCGGCCTATCTCTACTCCGGCGTCGCGGACGTGGCTGCGCTAACCGGCGATCCGGCCTACGTAAAGGCAATCGATGCGATCTGGGATAACGCTGTCGGCAAGAAGCTGTACATCACCGGCGGGATCGGGGCGACCGGCGCGGGCGAGGCGTTCGGCCGCAACTACGAGCTGCCGAACATGAGCGCCTACTGCGAGACCTGCGCCGCCGTTGGCAACGACTATTGGAACGAGCGGCTCTTCCTCCTCCACGCCGACGCGCGGTACGTGGACGTGCTGGAGCGGACGCTCTACAACGGACTGATCTCCGGCGTTTCGCTGGACGGCAAGTCGTTCTTCTACCCCAACCCGCTCGAATCGGTGGGCCAGCACCAGCGCAGCCCCTGGTTCGGCGTCGCCTGCTGCCCCGGCAATATCACGCGCTTCCTCGCCTCGGTGCCGGGCTACGTCTACGCGAAGCAGCCCGGCGCGATCTACGTCAACCTGTACGCCGCGGGGACCGCGCAGATCGCGCTGAGCGCGGGGCGCAGGGTCGAGGTCGTCCAGAAGACGGAGTATCCCTGGAGCGGCGACGTGGCGCTTACCGTGAACCCGGAGCACAGCGGCCGGTTCGCCGTCTGCCTTCGCATTCCGAGCTGGGCGCGGAACGAGCCCGTACCGGGCGACCTGTACCGCTTCGTCGATAAGAGCGCCGCGACAGCGACGGTGCGCGTCAACGGAAAGCCGATGCCGCTGACGCTCGACAAGGGCTACGTCCGGCTGGATCGGACCTGGCGGCGCGGCGACACGGTTTCGCTCACGCTGCCCATGCCGGTCCGGCGGATCGCCGCCAACGACGCGGTCGTCGCGGACCGCGGGCGCGTGGCGCTGCAGCGAGGGCCGATCGTCTACTGCCTGGAGGCGCCGGACAATCCCGACCGCCGCGTGCGCAACCTGATGCTGAGCGATTCGCAGCCGCTGACGGCCGCGTTCAAGCCGGACCTGCTGCGGGGCGTCGAGGTGATCGAGGGCCGCGCGCACAGCCTGTCACGCGATGGCGCGGGCGGAGTGACGAAGCGCGAGCAGCCGTTCACGGCAATCCCCTACTACGCGTGGGCCAATCGCGGCCGCGGCGAGATGGAGGTCTGGATCGCGGACACGGAGGCCAGCGCGCGCCCGCTGCCCTACCCGACACTGGCCTCGACGAGCCGCGTCCGCACGTCCGGCGGCACGAACCCGCGGGCAATCAACGACCAGGCGGAGCCGCTCTCCTCCGGCGACGAGTCGAACCCGTTCTTCCACTGGTGGCCGAAGAAGGGCACGACGGAGTGGGTGGAGTACACCTTCGAGAAGCCGGCGACCGTGAGCGGGTGCGAGCTCTACTGGTTCGACGATACCGGCCGCGGCGAGTGCCGCGTGCCGGCATCCTGGCGGATTCTCTATCGGGACGGGGACGCCTGGAAGCCGGTGGAGGCTGCCGGCCCCTACGAGACCGCGCTGAACCGCTACAACCGGGTGACGTTCAAGCCGGTCGCGACGAGCGCGCTTCGGCTGGAGGTGACGCTGAAGCCGGGCTGGTCGGCGGGCATCCAGGAGTGGCGGGTGAAGTAGGACTGGCGCAGGCCCGGGCCGGCGACTGAAGTTGCGCCTGACAGGACAGCTCGGCTGGCGACTGAAGTCGCGCCTGGCAGGACAGCTCGGCTGGCGACTGAAGTCGCGCCTGGCA